>NZ_JAQZSD010000004.1:0-133596 GCF_028674935.1 Lysinibacillus sp. CNPSo 3705
TAAATATACTATAATGGGTGTAGAAAAAAACAAGCTTAATGAAAAATATTATGTTTGTTTATTAGCTAATGAAAGTTCGTTTGATTTATATTTAAAATCCTCTTTTAGTAGACGTCATCCTGTTCCAAGATTATATGGTACTATCTACACTAGAAGTTCTACCAATCCCATTGCTAAATGTAAGATTGAAGACATTTTTGCAGAAGACAAACATGTGGGAAATGGAACAATTCTATTGAATTATGCAAAGAAATATTTAAAATCAATTGGTGTAAGAGAAATATATGGTGAGTTATCCTTTGTTGATAAAGACCATTTTGATGTATTAGAAAAATTCTATAGGTTCAATGATTTTATAGTAACTTTTGATGAAGAGAGAACAAGTGGAAGTATTGAAATTTCTATTTAAATTCTAAAAACGAAATATACTCTTTAGTCCTCTACAATTCATTGTAGAGGGCTTTTATTATGCGCAATGAGTGCAATCAAGATGGCCAACAGTACATGTTACTGATTCTCGATGCGTCTCACGGCTTTTTATTTTAGGGCAAAGGATTGGTGATGTTATTGGAACATACTACGACAGTCGAGCACCGCCTGACAGATCACGAAAAACGTCTGCAATTTTTAGAAAAGCAGGATGTGAAAAAAAGTAAGCAACTTGAAAATATTGAACAAAGCTATATGAAATTAGAAAATACAATACTTAAAGAAAATCAGGAAACACGAAATCTTTTTAAGGAACTTACAGACCGACAATGGTCGTTGATTGAAGGTCGTGAAAAAGCGGAAGAAGCGAAAGAAATTCGTGATTATGAGTTAAATGCTTCAGAAAAGAAAGATGAACTTGAGTTTCGAAAACAAAAGTTTAGCTCTTATTTAGACTTAGCCATCAAGCTATTAACAGCTGGTGGCTTAATTTATTTACTAATCGAATCATTACTTAAAAATTAAACTTTGGAGGTATTTTATATGGATTTAACAAACATTTTTATTGTTGCAATGGCAATCGCTGCTATCGTTTTAGCAGTCTCAGAGGTGCTAAAAAAGACATTTAATATCAAAGCTCGTTACATGCCGATTACGTCTCTTGTAATCGGTATTTTAATTGGATTGGTTTTCACACCACTTTCTGAATACAACGCATATGTCATGGCTGTAGCAGGAGCAATTTCGGGTTTAACTGCCTCCGGCACATTTGATCTGGCAAAATCATTAACTAAAAAGGATGGTGCTCAATAATGGTAGTTATTCGTAAAAAGTTAGTTCCAGAATCATTAGCAGCAAAAATCACATATGGTAAGATCAATAAAAAAAATTATATCGTTGTACATGAAACGGATAATGATCGAACTGGCGCGGATGCTGATGCCCATGCTCGTCTACAGATGAACGGCAACAACAGACAAGCTAGTTGGAATTGGCAAGTTGATGATAAAGAAGCTGTACAATCATTTGAACATAATTGGGCTTGTTGGGCGGCTGGGTCCGACAAAGGCAACAAAGAAGGTATTCAGGTGGAGATGTGTGTTAATAGTGATGGCAATTACTTAAAAGCTGTACAAAATACCGCTGAACTCGTTGCTAAAATTATGAAAGAAGAAGGTATACCGATTAGTAATGTGGTCCAACATAATCATTTTAGTGGTAAAAATTGCCCTAGCAAAATGCGTGCTGGAAAGGTGAGTTGGTCTCAATTCATCGCAATGGTTAAAACAGCAAGTGGCGCTGTACAACAACCTAGTCCTATTACAGATAACAATAAATACCGTGTTTTAACAGGCACATATAGTACAATTCAAGCTGCAGAAAATGTTCTTGATGTATTAAAGTATCGTTTCGGTTGGATAGCTTACATCGAACCAGACGGAGCTAGATGGCGTGTTAAAACTGGAACGTTTACAGGTATAGATGCAGCGAAGGTAGGGGCGAAAAAAATTGAGACAGCTAAATTAGCTCGGGTAACAAATATAGTAGGTGCTTAATAGCGAAGACCAAGATAGCTTAATTAATTGCTGTCCTGGTCTTCGTCTCTTTTATTTAAATTATTTCATTATTTCTGATATATTAGTAGAATAGATAATTTTACATATGGAGGAAAATTAATGGATGTTTTTAGTAGTATTTTAGAAATACCTAGTGATACAGGTTATTGGCTAGTTCGTGCCGATGGAGGGAAATATTATGATGATTTTTTCCTAAATAATTTTATAGCTGTTTCAGATAACGAGATTACACTTGAGATGATTTCAAAGTACAATAAAGGAAGTCTTGTTGGTATTACAACAGAATTTTTTAAGGATATTTATAGTAAGGTTTATTCAGATTGGACATCTCAACAAGTCGCTCATGCTGTCAGTAGGACGCAAAAATTTATTGTAGAGATGAAAATTGGTGATTTAATATTAGTACCTTCTAGAAATTCAAAGGATTTTTTAATAGGTGTTATTACAAGTGATGTTTATCAGATAACAGAAGAAGAAGTTACTTCTAAAGTTGAGGTTAATTTTGCAATTAATCCATTTCTCAAAAGGAGAAATGTAAAATGGATAAAAGAGATATCTCGTCGTGAAATTTCTGATAAACTCTATTGGATATTATCAGCTCATCAAACTATATTTAATTTAGAGGAAAATAAAGATAATATTAATCAATTATTAGCACCAATATATGTGCAAGATGGAATATGTCATGGTACTATAAAAATTTCCAAAAAAGAAGGTTTGAACGTAAATGAATGGTATGATTTCTATTCAATCATTAAAGAGCATTCAGATGAGATGATTATTAAATCAAATGTACAAAGCCCTGGATTAATTGAGTTTGTAACAGAGAATGCTGGAACAATAATAGCAGTTACTACAGTTTTGAGTGGTTTTATAATTGGCGAAGTCAATATTATGGGGATAAAACTAAAAGGGATATTACCATATTTTCAATCACACAAAAAAGGTGAATTAGAGATGGAAGTGATGGTTGAGGAAAAAAGGGCAAAACAGTTAGAAAACGAGCGTACTCAATTTGAATTAGAAAAAGAACGAGAAATTTGGGAAACAAAAAAATTAGAGACTCAAGCTGAGCGGTTGAGGCTCCAACTTCAAATCTCTAATTTCGATGCAGGTAGGGTATTCGGAGATCAAATGCAAACGGATAATCAGGACGATCAGGATGCGGGTGAATCCTAAAAATACTACCAGCGATTATAATTAATAAAGTGAAAATTAACGGCATGTTAGGAATGAACAATGAAATCAACTTTGTAACAAGGTAAACAGAAGACAAGAGCAACGAATAACCATAAATTACTTGGATGAATTTCATAATATTTTTCCATTCCTTTCTTTTAGTTATCTTTATAATCGCATTAATTGCATTTTTTATCAAGAAATAAAAACAAGATTATACATGAAGGTAGTTGAATATTCAAGGAAACTGCAGAACTTGTTGTGTGAAATAATTATAATAAAATTAATATGAAATAGCAAGAACGTTTGTTCTTATTTTGGTTTACTACTTTTTCCTCACTATTCTATCCTCATATGTAAAAAGATGTAACCAGGCTTAGTCATTAGCCTGGTCTATTTACATTTCTGTCCGTATTTTTTGGTACCCAAAATACTTCACGTGAGAATACATACAGTTAATCAAATAAATAAAGGTAGCTTTAAAATACTCAATAGGGAACTTAAAAACAAGAATTTAACAATAGGTAAATTATGTATTTCGAAGGACTTTGGTTATTTTTCTAGAATATATTTGAAGAAGATTAAATTTGTGTATAGGAGCAAGGACTATGGAGATAAATTATTTACCCTTGGAAGTGATAGAAGATGACAAACTTAGTTTTGAATCAAAAGCTATTGAAATAGCATCATCCATTAATGAATATCCATCTTATTTACCTTATTCGATTAGTATTAGAGGTCCATGGGGATCTGGAAAGTCTACTATGTTAAATTTCATTGAACATTACTTAAATAATGATAAGTGTAGAGTAATTCGCTTTAACCCGTGGATAATTACTGATCGCGATAGTTTAATAAATTCTCTTTTCGAAGAAATTTATTATCAGATAGATGGTGGGCTAACAAAAACAAAAGAAAAGTTTATTGATTATGCTCTAAAAATTGTTCCGTCTGCCACTAAAGTAGCCACTTACTTTGGAGCAATATCAAATGGCTTAGAACCGGGAAGTGCAAGTACGTTATCTAGTGGAACTAGTGAATCAGTAAAAGGAGTTGGGGAGATACTATTTAATAAGCCCTTGTCTAGAAGGAAGAAGGAATTATATGAAGAGATGTACAGGACTCATATTGGAACAGATAATAAGATAGTTGTAATGATAGATGAACTTGATAGACTTTTTCCTGATGAGATAATTACAATTTTTCAGATGATAAAATCTGCATTGGATTTACCTGGACTTATTTTTATTGTAGCTATGGATGAAATAATGATTCATGAAGCATTGGAGAATAAAGGGATTAGTCGATCTAAGCAATATTTGGACAAGATTTTTCAAAATAATTATTATATTAATACTAAATATCAACTAAGAACATTAGTAGAGCATTTTTTGATAAGTACCCTAGATCCAACTCAACTTCCAGATAAAGTATTAATAGAATGTTTAGATGTGTACTTTTATTTAAACAGAGATAAATTTATTTCATCCAACATTTCCCGATTTAATGAAACCTTTAAGAAGGATGATAATAATTGGGATTTAAATTCATTAGATCCGAAGCAAATAAATTCTTCATATATGACAATATTTGAAATGTTAAATGATGAATTGAATCTTAAAAACCCAAGAACATTTTTGTATTTTTCGAAACGCTTAAAAGAAATTTGGCCAGGCTATTTTGAAAGTGTTTTAAAGAAGTATTTATACCGTGATTTTTCTATACATACAGCATTTTTAATTCTTATTGCCTATATTTTTTATCCAACTAAGTGTGAGGAACGAACATTCAAAAATAATTATGTCAAAGATGATATCACAGAGGTTTTTCTAAAGTCTGTGAGAGAACATGTTAGTTTGATTACCCCAAATTATGTAAGACATGAAAGTAACTATCTTGAAATTTATGAATTAAAGGATGTAATACCTTGCGCAACAATATTTTTAAATCCATATCCTGACATATTACAAAAAAGCAAGAAAAACTTACATTATGAACAAGGGAAATGAAAATTAATAGGGGTATCATTAAATAATTTTAACCAAATTGTAAGTTCGGAAAATTTGGCGTGGATATGTCAGGGAAATTAGAAATACATTATAAAGAAGGAGTTTTAGTATGGAAATAAAAGTAACGGCGGAAGTATATAGGTTAGGAATATTAATAGGTCTTTATACTGTTCAAGATGTAATTAAATGGGCTGATAATGTTATTGAAAGTCTTGATAATCCACCTTATGAAATAATTGAAATATCATTGTCTTCACAGGAAAAACCCGTTGATGTCTGTTCGAAATTGAAATTGTTCAACGGAGATTTAAACGACCTTCCTTCTAAGATATTACTCGGACTACTGAACGAATATTATCTTTCAACCAACAACTTATCAGAAATTTTTTCAATGTTAACTCGATTAAGTGACCATTTACAGTTAGAAGAAAGTAATAAGTGGATAGAGGTTGAAATGATTTACTTATCGGATGCTTTTTATCTAGCAGATCAAAATATATATGGTGATTTGAAAGAAGTGGGTAACAATTTTAAGAATTATTTATCTCAGTTCGAAGATTATGTAAAATATTTATCTGTATAGTGGCTTTTATGAATTACATTAATCTGAAATATGATTGGGAAACCCTGATAGAGGATAGGGTTTCCCTAAAATTCATTTGAAAAACAACATTAAACATTAATACAATCATATCCTGTTTAATAGTAGTTATAATTACTTTGATAAAATTTCTAACGTACCTGTCCGAAACGAGTTTTATAAATATATAATTTTTTGTTGGGGCACCATTTTTAAAAAAACTACGAGTGCCCCAGAAAGTGCCCCAAAAAGTGCCCCAGTTAAATACATTTAAATACACTTAGATAGAAAGGTATAATAATCTCCAATTTGCAAAACCTTGATATTATGCACATCAAAAAATTAAAAACATCAGGATAGAAACCAAGGTCATAAGGATTACTTATTGAAAAAGATAATATTAATGTAATTTACTTATGAATATAAATGAGCTATCATGGGTATTGGAGAAAAGATGCTTTAAAATTTATATAGCCTTTTCAAAAAGATATTTAGGGGGATCCGCAAATGGCACAAGGTAATTTACACAACAGCCGCGCATCATTCGAAGTTAATGGTAAAACTTATAATTACTATGACTTAGCTGCGATTGAAAAAGCTGGCGTTGCAAAAGTTTCAAACCTTCCTTACTCAATCAAAGTATTATTAGAATCAGTTTTACGTCAATATGATGCATACGTTATCAAAGAAGAGCACGTAAACGAATTAGCAAAATGGGGTAACGGTGCAGATCCAGAAGCAGAAGTACCATTCAAACCTTCTCGCGTAGTATTACAAGACTTCACTGGTGTACCAGTAGTAGTTGACCTTGCTTCTCTACGTTCTGCTATGAAAGAAATGGGTGGAGACCCAAGCAAAATCAACCCTGCTATTCCAGTTGACCTTGTAATTGACCACTCAGTACAAGTTGACAAATACGGTAATGCATCTGCATTAGCAGCAAACATGGACCTAGAATTCGAACGTAACGCTGAGCGTTATAACTTCTTAAAATGGGCTCAAACTGCTTACGATAACTTCCGTGCTGTACCACCAGCAACTGGTATCGTTCACCAAGTAAACTTAGAGTATTTAGCTCCAGTTGTACACGTGAACGAAAATGCTGACGGTACATTCGAAACTTTCCCAGATTCAGTAGTAGGTACTGACTCACATACAACAATGATCAACGGTATCGGCGTTCTTGGATGGGGCGTTGGTGGTATCGAAGCTGAAGCAGGTATGCTTGGTCAACCTTCATACTTCCCAATCCCAGAAGTTATCGGTGTTAAATTAGTTGGCGATCTTCCAAACGGAACTACTGCTACTGACTTAGCATTAAAAGTAACTCAAGTATTACGTCAACGTGGCGTAGTTGGTAAATTCGTTGAGTTCTTCGGACCTGGCGTAACTAAATTACCACTAGCTGACCGTGCGACAATCTCTAACATGGCTCCTGAATATGGTGCTACATGTGGTTTCTTCGCAATTGACGAAGAATCATTAAACTACATGCGTTTAACTGGTCGTGACGAAGAGCACATTGCGGTTGTAGAATCTTACTTAAAAGCTAACCACATGTTCTTCGATCCAACTTTAGAGCCAGTTTACACTGACGTATTAGAAGTAAACTTAGCTGAAATCGAACCAAACCTTTCTGGTCCAAAACGTCCACAAGACTTAATTCCACTATCACAAATGCGTACTCGTTACAAAGAAGCAGTAGTGGCACCACAAGGTACACAAGGTTTCGGTTTAACTGAAGATGAATTCGCAAAAACTTCTGTAGCTAAATTTGCTGAAGGTGATGTAGAAATCCCAACAGGTGCTGTAGCAATCGCTGCAATCACTTCTTGTACAAATACATCTAACCCTTACGTATTAATCGCTGCGGGCTTAGTTGCGAAAAAAGCTGTAGAAAAAGGTCTAACTGTGCCTAAATGGGTAAAAACTTCTTTAGCACCAGGTTCTAAAGTAGTAACTGGTTACCTTGAAGATTCAGGTTTACAAACTTACCTTGACCAAATCGGTTTCAACACTGTAGGTTACGGTTGTACAACATGTATCGGTAACTCAGGTCCATTACTTCCTGAAATCGAAGACGCTATCAAAGAGAACGACTTATTCGTAACTTCAGTTCTTTCTGGTAACCGTAACTTCGAAGGTCGTGTACACCCACTTGTAAAAGCTAACTACTTAGCTTCACCACCACTTGTTGTTGCTTATGCACTTGCTGGTACTGTGGATATCGACCTACAAAAAGATTCATTCGGTAAAGACAAAGATGGCAACGAAGTATTCTTCGCTGATATCTGGCCTTCAACTGAAGAAGTTAACGCTGTATTAGGTACTGTAGTTAACCGTGAATTATTCCAAAAAGAATACGAAACTGTATTCACAGCAAACGAAAAATGGAATGCAATTGAAACATCAACTGAGTCTCTATACACATTTGATGACAAATCAACTTACATCCAAAACCCACCATTCTTCCAAGGTCTTGCGAAAGAGCCAGAAGCTATCAAAGGCTTAGAAGGCTTGCGCATTATGGCGAAGTTCGGTGACTCAATTACAACTGACCATATTTCTCCAGCTGGTGCAATCGGTAAAGATACACCTGCAGGTAAATATTTAATCGAAAACGGTGTTGCAATCCGTGACTTCAACTCATATGGTTCTCGTCGTGGTAACCACGAAGTTATGATGCGTGGTACATTTGCAAACATCCGTATCCGTAACCAAGTTGCTCCTGGTACAGAAGGTGGTTTCACTACTTACTGGCCAACAGGTGAAGTAGAGTACATCTATGACGCATGTATGAAATACCAAGCACAAGGTACTGGCTTAGTAGTACTTGCTGGTAACGACTACGGTATGGGTTCTTCTCGTGACTGGGCTGCTAAAGGTACTAACTTACTTGGTATCAAAACAGTTATCGCACAATCTTACGAGCGTATCCACCGTTCTAACTTAGTAATGATGGGTGTTCTTCCACTTCAATTCATGCCAGGTGAATCAGCTGATACTTTAGGCTTAACTGGTAAAGAAGAAATCTCTGTAAACATTACTGATAACGTGAAACCACGTGAAATCTTAACAGTTACTGCTAAATCTGAAGACGGATCAGTTAAAACTTTCCAAGCTTTAGCTCGTTTCGACTCAGAAGTAGAAGTAGACTACTACCGTCACGGTGGTATCCTACAAATGGTTCTTCGCGCGAAAGCTGCTCAATAATCATTTAACTAAAAAACCGATCTCTTAGGAGATCGGTTTTTTGTGTTTGTACATAAAAAATGCGTGGATTGGTTATGGAGTGAGAGTCTTTTTAAAAGCTTTACTTTTCTTCAGTTTCCAACTGTTTGTAATAGTTTTCTACAATAGGATAAATATCCGGGTTTGAATCATAGTAGGTATTATCAATTTCACTTAATGTGAATTTAAATTTTCTTTCACTATCAAAAAGAGTAATACCATATCTCCATCCAACACGTGTTTCTTGATTGTCTTGCGGAGTATACTTTATATCTTTAATCAGAGCAATGAAATCATTGATTTGTTCTTGCCTAGTTATCGATTTTGAAGCACCA
Organism: Lysinibacillus sp. CNPSo 3705; assembly: GCF_028674935.1. Classification (NCBI taxonomy): domain Bacteria; kingdom Bacillati; phylum Bacillota; class Bacilli; order Caryophanales; family Bacillaceae; genus Lysinibacillus; species Lysinibacillus sp. CNPSo 3705. Next base: position 9,341 of record NZ_JAQZSD010000004.1, read on the forward strand.
GTTGAACCATCTTGGATGACCACTTTATCTATATTTTCAATTTTTGCATCCTTATAAATAGTTTCTAGTGTTTGCGTTTTCCCATTTGTACAAGCAGAAACCAAAAAAAGACTTACTAACAAAATTAGAAACAAAAATTTTTTCATTAGACTGCCTCCAAAATTTTCATTCTTTTGCCAATTAGACGAAATAATTTACTAATAGTTACAAATATTAGGCGTGCTATTGCCTCGATAATGGTAGATAGAACTCTTGATGATGGATATAACCTCCGATATCGTGGATAGAACAACCGAAATCGTGGATAGAGAACCTCCAATGACGGAAAGCCCCATCGAAACGAAGGAAAGAACGGACGAAACGAAGAATCGCAAACATCGCTAATAAAACCGCGAACATCGCTGATAGAACCACAAACATCGCTGATAAAACCGCAAACATCGCTGATAGAACCACAAACATCGCTGATAGAACCACAAACATCGCTGATAGAATCGCAAACATCGCTGATAAAACCGCAAACATCGCTGATAGAACCACAAACATCGCTGATAGAATTGCAAAAAGCTTGTTAGCAGCGAAACTTTATGGTTTAGCGGCGTTCTTTGCTTGGTTGGCGGCGCAATTCTATGGTTTAGCGGCGTTCTTTGTGTGGTTTGCGGCGAAACTCAAAGTTTTAGCGGCGAATTCCAACGTAGTCTATAAAATTTAGGAAAACTAAAATCGGGTTGAAAAACTTTGTATAGAATTTTACACAATATTAAGGACTTGACAGAAGAATCGGCAGAGCGACGGAAGAACCCGCCGAAGTGACGGAAAGAATCACCAGAGCGACGGATGGAACCATTGAAACGACGGAAAGAACAGCCATAACGACGGAAAGCCCCATCCTAAAATGAAGGGATTACCCAGTCAAAGCTGCCATTCTAACCATCAAAATAACGGGATCATCAAATCAATAGTTAGAACCGCAATTATTAATTTGTCTAAACACTAGATTTGTTCCTCAAACTAAAGAACTGTAAACAAATGGCGAAGGACATAGAGATTACTGCGAAATAAATCAATGTTATTGTTCCAATGTGTAAGGAAAGTACAATACCGCCTAAGCTTGCACCGATTGCACTGCCTAAATAATTTACTGAACTGTTTAATGCTACTGCAGAACTTCCATTTTTCGGATGAAACGATAGTAAAATATGTTGTTGAGGTGCTTGGCATGCCCACCCCATTACGCCCCAGACAAAGAATGGTAAGTATTTTAATATAGGTAAGTTTATCATTATTGGTATACAAATAAAGGATAAAGTTAAAGTAAATAAAATGATTGTAACTAAAGATTTTGGTTTTCCGAAATAGTCGATTAAGTAACCAATCATTATACTTCCAACTAAGCCACCGAAGCCCCATGCCCAAAGATATATCGTAATATTACTAGAGTCTGCCATTTCTTCTATTAAGGGAGATAGGTATGTGTATAATCCTAGGCTAGCAACACTGGCGAAAAATGTTATACATACGGTTATAGTTACTCCTTTATCTAGGAACATTTTTAATCGTTCGTTAAGTGCAGGGGGAGGTGTTGTTGGGAAATCAGGCAAAAAAATAACCATACATACAACAGCAATGACACCGATTATCACTAATAGCCAAAGTGTTACTTTCCAATCAAATACGTTCGATATATAGATGCCTAAAGGAACACCAAGCACTGTTCCCAAGCTCATTCCCCCTATAGTCAATCCTAGAGCTCTTCCTTTCTTGTCACTAGAAACAAACTTTGTAGAAGCCGCTACAGCTAAAGGTGAAAATAAGCCAGCGCCAGTTCCCGCAATTGCTCTCGATAGTAGAAGAATAGAAAAGGTCGGTGCTAAAGCTGTGATGCTATTCGCTATCGTAAAGATTAACATTGACCATATTAAGATTTTTTTAATTGGTTTTCCAGCAAGTAAAGAAGAAAATACCGGCGCTGATATTGCGTAAAATAACGTGAAAATGCTTACAGTTTGGCCAACTTGCGCTGTACTTTTTTGATACGTATCACTAATTCCTGGGAGAAGCCCTGCGATCACATAGGCATCAAAACCTAAGGCAAACATGCCAAAGGATAATAATAAAACATTTTTCATTTATAGAACCTCCATATATTAATGATGCTAAGTAATATGTCGATTAGATAACCTATAACAATATGTTATAATCGAAGTACCATCTATATTTAATAGGTTACTAAAAAACGTTGAATATGGAACAATCACTATTTTATAGGGGTATAACAAACCGTTATAGGGTATGGAGGAATACAATGAATACAGAATGGTTACATAGTTTTATTGCTGCTGCCAATCAAAAAAGTTTTTCTAAAGCTGCTCAAATCACGAATCTATCCCAACCTGCACTAAGTAAACATATACGAAACTTAGAGAATAATCTTGGCATCGAACTATTTCATAGGACATCCATTGGTATCGAATTAACAGAAGCTGGTGAACGTTTCTACACTCGAATTACACCCGTTTTGACGGAAATATCTGCTATTCGTAAAGAATTGCAACAATTTAGTCAAAGAAATCCTATTGCCATTGGTGCGCTGCCTAGCTTAGCCACTTACTATTTGCCAAACAAAATGCAAAAACTTAAGTTACTAGATCGACCTATAACATTAATGATTCAAAATACTTCAAACGAACTGCTACAATCTTTAGAAAAAGGTAGACTTGATGCAGTCTTTGTAGATGCCAAATATACCGGACAATCTTTGTGGACTTGGGAATTGTTTACGGAACCTTACTATGCGGTGTTTCCTGTGAATCATCGTTTTAATTCAAGAACAACAGTTGAGCTTGCAGAATTGTGTGAGGAGCCACTTATTGTTCATCAAGCTCCTTGTGATTCAAGGAAGGATATAGTAGAACAAATACAATCCCTTGGCTACACGCCGAATATCATAAGTGAAGTGAACTTTGGTGATTTCGTTTTTGGGGCTGTAACTTCTGGAATGGGAATTACGATTGTACCCGAGCTAATGGCTAAAAATATCAGTCATCTTCAACTTTTTGCTTTACCTATTCATAATTTTGGGAGATCCAGAACGATTTCATTAGTTACAAAAAATAAAGAATTAGGATCGAAATACTATCAATTAATATTAAATTAAATAGAAAAGAAGCTGTCTCCAAACGTTTAGAGGAGACAGCTTCTTTAAATTATTTAAACCCCATTAAATCCTTAACCTTTTTTGTATTTTCCTCAGATGTCAGCATTTCGAGTAAGCTAAATGCAACGTCGAATGCAGTTCCAGGATTTGATGATGTAATAATATGTTCAGTTTGAACAATTCGTTCATTGACGATGTCTGCACCATAGGATTGTAGTTGTGCTAATCGTTTACTTGTTGGATGATTATAAGTAGTAGCTTTTCGATTATTCAGCACTCCGCTATGACCTAAAATTAGGGAAGCTACACAAACCGTTGCAATCGGTTTTTTATGTTCATCGAAATGACGAACAACCGCCTGGAATTCCTCACTAAAAGCATCATCATAAAATCCAGCTTCCTCAAATCCACCAGGAATCGCCAGTGCATCAAAATCCTCTAATGAAATTTCATGCAGCAATTTTTCGGGAGCTACGTTAAAATTCCATGTACATTGCAATTGCTGATGCAATCCAACTGTCACGATCTCTGTTGTGCCGTCGCCCTCCCATTTATTCCAGCCAAGTACATCTGTAAAAACACTCGCTTCAACAGCCTCAAATCCATTTGCTAATAGTAATAATATTTTTTTCATGTTGGTAATACCTCCTTTATATGTTTAATTGTAAAGAAAAGGGCTATCTAATGACAGAAGCTGTATAATGTAATTCAGATGAATTGCTTTATAATAAAAGGAATTCTAAGAAATCTAATTTATTAAAAAAGGTGGATATGTATGGATCAAATAGATAAAGAAATTTTACAGCAATTGCAACGAAATGCAAAAATTTCGATGAAGGAATTAGCGGTGATGGTTCATTTATCCTCTCCAGCAGTTATTGAGCGTGTTAAAAAATTAGAAGAGCAGGGGATTATTGAAGCTTATAGCACAAAAGTAAATTTAAAAAAGCTAAATCGCGACATTCAGGCTATTATTTTATTTAAATCCATTGATTGTAAAAGTCTTTCGAATTTTTGTAACGCACATCCCGATGTCCTAGAGTGCTATCGTGTCGCGGGTGAAATCAGTTATATCGTCAAAATTGCGACCAATTCGGTAGAAACATTAGAGCAGTTTATCGATGACGCAATGCCTTATGGAACGCCATCAACTAATATTGTGCTTTCTTCAACAAAAAAAGAGGTCATTGCACCTTTTTCTGCTGAAAATTTAGAGTAATTGAGTCCGGAACTGAGGACAGCAGAGAAAAATCCATCATAAACAGATTTTATTTAAAAAAATCCAAAATAAAACAAACCTCTATACTGTGAACACCGTTTATAGGGCAGAGAGGGGGAGAGATGTTGCTTGAAATTAACGAACTCGAAGAAATAATGCAGCAGCATACAGAAAGGCTCATCCGACTTGCCTTTTATTACGTCAAAGATTTACAAAGTGCTGAAGATATCGTTCAAGATGTATTTATTAAATTTTACGATAATGAGCAAAACTATGAAGAAAGAGGAGAATTACGGGCATATTTATCGAGGCTCGTCATCAACAAAAGTAAAGATTATTTACGCAGCTGGACATACCGTAAAATACAAGTTCAACAGAAGATCTTTGCCAAGCAGGCTGTCACGAAAAGGGACATGCTAGTGCAGCAGGATGAACAAACCTTAGTCGAAAACGCCATCCTAGCACTACCATTAAAACAGCGAGAGGTCCTTATTTATTTTTATTTTGAGGAAATGCCTGTTATTAAAATTGCCGAGTTTTTAAGTATTCCTGAGAGTACGGTGAAAACGAGGCTACGTCGTGGACGAGAGCTATTAAAGCCAAAGCTACAGCATATTGAATGGGAGGTCCTGCTGCATGAGTAAAGCCGATGTGAGGGTATTAAATGATTTAACCGAAAGCAAAAATCGTGTTATGACCAATGTTGTACAGCATTTAGAACAGCGTGAGATGAAAAAAAGATCTTGGCGTTGGCAATATAGTGTAATGTCTATAATTTTAACAGTTTGTATTGGAATATTTCTGTATACCCAATTCAGCGGAAGTCAGGAGCAATCAGCTAGCATACCAACTGTATTGGATGAAAAATTTCTAAACTTCTATTTAGAAACGGATTCCCGGGTAAATGATCAGAAAAGGTCCAATGATGCAAAGAAGCAGAACTTTGAATCCTTTTTACAGATTGAATCTTTTTATGCTTACGCTCAATCAAAGGGGTTAGTACCTACGCAAAAACAAATTGATGAACAGCTTGAATCATTGGTGGAAGTAAGTGTAAATCAAAACGAAGCGAAACTTGCTGAACAATTACAAATGCTGAATCTTACAAAAGAAAAATATATCGAACAATATATTAAACCACTATCTTATAAATTAACTATAATCAATTCACTTTTGGAGCAGGAAAAGAGTCAATACAAAGATGTCAATAGGTGGATATTATATTTTCTAGTCATGAAAGATGCTTTGAACTATTTAGATAAGCACTATAGTCAAGAAATAGTAGCCTTACGTGAAAAATTTGATATTCCGGTTGGGGAAAAAGAACTCCATTCTAAACAGGGGATAATCGTAGCAATCAAGGAACATGAATTTTTAGTAGTTTCTTATGCAGACGCATCGGATATAGGTAAATTATCAATTGAAGACATTGTAAAAAAACATGGTAATGGTACGTGGTTCCCATTAATCGATGCTCCTACAACATTATCGCTTGGAGATGATGTAGAAGTGAAATATAGTACAGATTTAGTAGGAGAACAAGATGATCTTAAAATAAGATTTGCAGATATAGATAGCATGAAAATACTCGAAGATCATAAATGAATCAAGGCTAGACATTCGAAAATTTCAAGAATGTCTAGCTTTTTTATTAGCTGTTTTATATATTTGGATTAGGATACAATTATTGTGAGTATTTGTATGATGATGTTTTCTTAAAAAATAGGTGCTGGGGAGTGAATAAAGCATTGATAACTGTAATAATGGACAATTCGTTAGCATTTATTCTATCTTTTCCACTTATACTTATCTATTTTAAAAGTCTTTCCCAGGAGAATTCAGCTTGGCGTTGGACTTTGCCTCTTTGGTTTTTAAATCATAATATGATTAGATATTTAGTGTCTTTTGGTGATGACTTTTGGGTGGTGTTAATGTGGCAAATTCTTTTTGTTTGGCCATTATGTATAGGCATATATTATTTCTTATACAAAAAGGAAGATAAATGGGGATTTTATATAGGGTTAAAGAAAAAGAATGTCATTTTATTGGGAAGTCTACTCGTTTTATGCATTGGTTCACTTGGGATTAGTATGTATGATACTAATAAAAAAGTGATTGCCTTTCATGAACATGTAATGAAGGAGTTGCAAGATAGCTCTGACCGTCCGCAATATTTGATACAAAATAGTGTTACGCCATCTACTCTGCTCTCTTTGTCTGACCAAATCAATGAGGTCAGAAATGGAAAGGTGCGTGCGGCGACCTTTCTTTGGAAAAGCAAAGTAATTGTTGTAATGGACAACGAGCAGAAGGAGTTTACTTATGTACGGTTTAATGAGGGATGGAAGCTTGATGGTATATATCATGAAAGACATTTTGATTATTTAGAATAACAGCAAACATGAAAAGGAGAGAAACAGTGCGTATACTACAAAACGAAAACTTATTGAAGGAAGATGAATTAAAAGAAATACTCAAAGAATTACAAAGTGGAGCTATTACATGGCAGCACAAGGATCATACGGATCTCATTCAATCCATGATGCTACATATCGGTTCATTAGATAGTGAACTACGAGATGACTTAATTTATGGATCGTTTTATGACTTGATCCATGAAAAAAACTTACTAGAGCATGCACATTTAACGGAGCTCTTAGAGGAATGTTTGAATCATTTATTATATAAGGGTATCGAAGAAAGGGAATCGGATTTAGTATTTACCCGTACATTTACGTCGCTATTGATTGCCCTAATATTATTTAGAGATAACGCAGACGATTTTTTATCCCAACAGAAAATCGCTGATTGTAAAGATAAAATACTAGCTTATTTAGCAGCAGAGAAGGATGTAAGGGGCTATGTGCCAGTGAAAGGGTGGGCTCATAGTGTTGCCCATATGGCTGATGCAATCAATGAATTGGTGAAAAGTCCAAAATTAAATAAAGCCTCTTATATTGAAATTGTAAGGGCATTATACAACGCCATTTTGCAAGAAAATTATGCTTTCATACATAATGAAGATGAACGGGTTTTAGTACCTATTTTCACAATGCTTGGGCATGGTTTAGAGGAGCAAGAGATCATTAATTTACTGCAAGTATTACCTGCTACTTTAAGAGTAAAAAAAGAACAGCTCGATGTACAGCATCATAGAATCTTAGTTTTTAACTGTAAATCCTTTGTGAAAAGCTTTTATATTAAAACAAATGGGAATCCTAAGTTCGTGACTCTTCATAAAAGCATCGAAGCATGTCTTGATGAATTATAGGAACATTACTACCAATATTAGTACTTTGAAATTATTGACAGACGAAAATTAGTTTGTTAAGATGAGTGACAATAAAAGCATACAAATTCGTTGATGAGAAAGAGTAGTGTTTCATTTTGTTCTACAGAGAGCCGACATATTGGTGGAAGTCGGTGTGCAGGTGTTACATGAAGATCCTCTCTGAGAAGGTTGGCTGAACATAGTAAGCTAATCCGGGTGTCTACCGTTAAAAAGAACACGTATGATTGTACGTTGCTGAGTGCTATTGAACGTTGCTTCAATAGAATTAGGGTGGTATTCGCGGTTAACCCCGTCCCTTACTTGGGACGGGGTTTTTTGTATGCCTTTTATACATTTAGTATAGGAGGAATGTACATGCAAGTCGAAGTGAAAAAAGAAACAACTGTAGAAAGAGAGACAAGGATTCGTCGATTGTGGGAACAAGAAGGAACGTTCCAAGCGTCTGTGGCGAACCGTTCTAGCAATAAGCCTTTTGTTTTTTATGAAGGTCCGCCAACTGCGAATGGTTTACCACACGTAGGTCACGCATTTGGCAGAACAATTAAAGATGTTGTGGCTCGATATAAAACGATGCAAGGTTATTTGGTTGAACGTAAAGCTGGCTGGGATACACATGGTTTGCCTGTAGAGTTAGGCGTGGAAAAAAAGCTAGGTATCTCTGGCAAGCAAGAGATTGAGAATTATGGTGTTGAACAATTTATTCAAGAGTGTAAGGGCAGTGTCTTTACTTATGAGAAAAAATGGCGCTCCTTTACGGAACAGCTTGGCTATTGGATTGACATGGATGACCCGTATTTAACGCTAAGTAATGATTATATTGAGTCCGTTTGGAATATTTTAAGTCACGTGCACAAGAAAAAGCTTTTATATAAAGGGCACCGAGTTTCACCATATTGCCCTAGCTGTCAAACATCATTAAGCTCTCATGAGGTTGCACAGGGCTATAAGGATGTAAAGGATTTGTCTGTCACAGCAATGTTTAAGCTAAAGGATAAAGATGAATATTTTCTAGGCTGGACAACGACTCCATGGACATTACCCGCCAATGTTGCATTAGCTATGAATCCTAAGCTTATGTATGTTCGAGTGAAGCAGCACAATAAAGTCTATATCGTAGCAAAATCGCTAGTGCATAAAGTTTTTACTGATTCAGTTGAAGTGTTAAGTGAACATGAGGGGCACGAGTTTGAAGGTGTGTCGTACACCCCACCATTTTCTTATGTCGAAGTGAATAAGGGGCACGTCGTTGTATTAGCGGATTATGTCACAGAGCATAGTGGAACTGGTATCGTCCATATCGCACCTGCGTACGGAGAGGACGATTATAAAACGGTACAGCAAAATGAGCTGTCGTTTGTGAATGTTGTTGATTTAAAGGGTTGCTATACAGAAGAGGTTGCAGAGCTTGCCGGTAAATTTGTGAAGGATTGTGATGTCGATATTATAAAAATGCTTGCGAAAAAGGAGCTATTGTTTGATAAGGAAAAATATGAGCATAGTTACCCTCATTGCTGGCGTTGTGATTCACCATTGCTTTATTACGCAACTGACAGCTGGTTTATTAATATGTCTTCATTCAAAGATAAACTTTTACAAAATAATGAACAAGTTACATGGTATCCTGATCACATTAAACACGGTAGATTTGGCAATTTCTTAGAAAACTTAGTGGACTGGAATATTAGCCGTAATCGCTATTGGGGTACACCGCTAAATGTGTGGGTTTGTCAGGATTGTGGTCATGAAGAGGCGCCAAATAGTATGGCATCTTTAAAAGAATTAGCGAAAGGCACTTTACAAGGCATCGAGCTTCACAAGCCGTATATTGACAAGGTTGTGTGTACTTGTCCGAAATGTAGTGGTGACATGGAACGTACACCAGAAGTGATGGATGTATGGTTTGATAGTGGATCCATGCCATTTGCGCAGCATCATTATCCTTTTGGAGACCTTACTACTTTTCACAATCAATTCCCTGCTGATGTTGTCATCGAAGGCATCGACCAAACACGAGGCTTTTTCTATAGTTTATTAGCGGTTTCGACTTTATTTACAGGGAAGGCACCTTATAAAAATGTCCTTTCCTTAGGGCATGTTTTAGATGAGCATGGGCAGAAAATGTCGAAAAGTAAAGGGAATGCATTAGAGCCAGTTGAACTAATAGAACAGTACGGAGCAGATGCTTTAAGATGGGCATTCTTAGTGGACAGTTCTCCTTGGAATCCTAAACGCTTTTCTAAGAAGATTGTGATGGATGCGAAATCAAAGTTAATTGATACACTAGATAATACGTTCAAATTTTATCAATTATATGCGGAAATAGATGGCTTCTCGTACGATGCTGAAAAGACAGGTAAACGTACAAAGCTAGATCATTGGATACTTTCCCGGTTACATCATACAATTCAGCTTGTGACAAAATCAATGGATGACTATCAATTTACACAGGCAACACGTGAAATCGGCAAGCTTGTGGAAGAACTAAGTAACTGGTATATCCGTCGCTCACGAGCAAGATTTTGGGCAAATGGGCTGACAGAGGATAAACGAGGTGCCTATAGTACACTGTATGAGCTACTAACGACAATTTGTCAATTACTAGCACCATTCACACCATTTATTGCGGAAGATTTATATCGACAATTAGCAGGAAAAAGTGTTCATTTACAAAACTACCCAACATACAATGAATCGCTCGTTAATGCTAAGCTTGAAAAAGAGATGGCGAATATTTTAACAGTCGTTGAGCTTGGCCGTAGCATCCGTAATAGTCAAGGAATCAAGGTAAAACAGCCGTTAATTGAAATCATTGTTTCTGTAGATGGCGAGTTAACAAATTATCAACCATATAGCGAGCTCGTGAAGGATGAATTAAATATTAAAGAATGCGTTTGGACAAATGATTTTTCAGCTTACGAAACGGTTCAATATAAGCTTAATTTTAAAACAGCAGGTGCAGCATTTGGAGCTAGAGTGAACAAAGTAAAGGATTATGTAGTGAATTTAAATGACGAGGAAAAAAATATATTACAGCGAACGGGTTCAATAGCTTTATCGATCGATGGGGAACAGGTAACATTGTTAAAATCCCACGTGTTAACCGAATCCATTGTAAAGGACCAGTATATGTTAGCAGAAGATGCTTCATGCCGAGTTCTTATCAATGTTCATCTGACATCTAGCTTACTTGAGGAAGGGCAAATAAGGGAATTAATTCGCACAATTCAAGATACACGCAAACAATGGAAACTGCCTGTTGAGCAATATGTATCGATTTCGATTACTGGAAGTGCTAAAGCAATAACCATCATCCAGCAGCACGAAGCGGTATTAAAGGCAAATGTGTTATTAAAGGATATTCATTATGTGAGTGACCATCATAGTGAACAATATATGGAGACAGAAGTGTTTGATGAAAAAGTTACTGTTTATTTTAAGCTATAAAATTTTTTAATGCTCTGGTCGACAAGAGATCAAGTAAGCCCAGACACTGCTGCGGTACCCGTATTTTACAATGCACACAATCTGAAATAGGCTATTTTTAAGCTGAACTAATTTTGATATTAGTTCAGCTTTTTTGTGTTTAAAGATATAGTTTGAGTTATATAAAAGTATAATATTCTGTAAATATTCTAACAAATTGTGTAGCGAGGAATAAATAAATGGAAAAACTCCTTTTTAAAAAAAATTGACTATAATGAAGTGTAAATTAGCCTTATTCAACTAAATCGACCGTAGATGGATGTTCATGTTGTTTCTTTTTTTTACTTACTATACAGCCTATACAACCAACAATAAATATAAGGATTGCAATGATTTCAAGTGGCACGAATAAAGTCAGAAATCCTAATCCTGCAAATCCGTCTTTTTTTATGTCTGCATAAATGAATGAACCAGCAACTGTGAATATAGGCGTAAAAAATATCGCTAAGTACATGCCCCATATCACAAAATTTAGTGACCAAGAACGTTTAAAAGTAAGAACGAAGCCATTATAAAAAAATTATAAGCACCGCGGCTAATGAAGTTATAATTTCAACCACGCTCCTTTTATTTTCTATCTTAAAAAACTACTTTTAATTTTAACATAAATATCCAATTCGAAATCATCTCTAGACTTTATCATAGACGAACAATCCGTCTTTTTTACAAAGCTACACTAGAGAATATGGGAATTAAACAAAAATAGAGCGAGTAAACGCTCTATAATCCCACTATGTATTCAGTGATTACTTTTTTCTTTCAAGTTCTTCAATCCGTTTTTCTAACTTTTTAATCTTAGCATCAGCTGAGACAGCAAAGGTGAATGATAAACAAGCAAAAGAAAAAGCCATAAGTGCAAAAGAGTTCATATAAATACCTCCGAATAAAAATAAAGAAATACTGTTTTACTTTACGTATAAAAATGGAAAAGGTTTCAAACAGTCCATGGCGAATGAAAAAGTAAAAGCTGCAGCGTCGTTACATGCTACAGTAAATGAATGAACACTTTAAAGAAATTAATAAATAAAGTACTTATCGAATCATATTTAAACTAACGCAAGTTTGTTAGAGGAGGGAAAAGTTGGATTTATATCGAAATATTATGTAATAAGATAGATTGGAGTGCCTACAATGATTAAATTCTTTAAATATAACTGGCAAGTAAGAGATGAATGGTTTGATTGGTGCAATCAACTGACAATTGAAGAGTTGTTAAAAGACCGTAGGGGTGGGGTAGGAAATATTTTATATACACTTTTTCACATAATTGATGTGGAATATAGTTGGATTCGTGGTATTCAAGGGAAAGAAGATGTAGCATTTCAATTTGTTAATTATAATACACTTGAAAAGGTTAAATCTCTTTCAGCTAAATCACGAAATGAAATAGCTGAATTTTTAGCAACAAATTTAGGGAGTTTAAAAGAAAAGCTAGTCAGTGTTTCTTGGGATGAAGATACATATACTGTTGATGAGATATTACACCATATCATTACGCACGAAATACACCACATGGGCCAACTTTCTGTGTGGGCGAGAGAATTAGAATTAAGCCCTGTACCAGCTAACTTTATTGGAAGAGAGTTAATGAGGAGGACTATTAATGAAAAGGAATGAAAAAACATATTTAAGTATAGAAGAGATTATTTCAATACCAACCTTATCCGATACAAACATAAGTGATGATGGTAAAAACGTAGCATTTGTCAAGAAGATGGCTAACTGGAAAGACAATATTTATAGGAATCATGTATGGGTATATGAAAAAGATAAGGGGCAGTGTTCCCCATTAACAACTAGGGATATGGATAGTTCAAACCCTTTATGGTCTCCAGATTCTAGAGCTATCGCATACCTTAGTCCAGTTGATGATGGGCATAATAAGAAAAACCAGATCTTTGTTAAGTCTAAAGATGATTATAGGGGTGTTCAAATTACTGATGAGAAAGAAGGGGTCAGTAAATTCAAATGGGAGCCTACTGGTAAGGGTTTATATTATGTTGCACCATCAAAAGAATCTAAGGCGATAATGAAACGTAAGGAACTATATGGAGATTTCCATCAGATAGGTAAGGAATACCAGAAAAATTGTTTATATTATATTGAAATAGAAAAAGTGATACAAAATGATAAAGATGAACACGAAAATATCGTTGTTAATCAACTAACTGATGGTAAGGATTTTCATGTTCATGAATTTGATATTTCAAATGATGGGAAAAAGGTTGTATTGATGGCTACACCAAGTCCAAATATGGAAGATTATAATAATGGCGTTCTATACATACTAGACAGTAAAGCTAGGAAACTACAAAAGATAACGATAGATAAGTTGTTGGCAGGGAATGTTTGCTTTTCTCCTGATGATAGCAAAATATGTTACTCAGCAAGCATAAGAGAGAAGGATTATTATAAGACCCATATACAAGATAGTACGCTAGAAATATACGATATGAATAATGGAGAGCTAATTCAACCTTTAACAGATTTTGATAGTACGGTTATGCCATTACAGTGGACAGCTAAAGGAATATTAATTAGATGGCAGAATAAAACTAATTATCTTATTGGGTTGTTATCTGAGAATGGCTCTGTGGAAATGTTAAGCGATAAAGTAGATAGCTTTATTATGGATGCTTCTATAACACGGGATGGAAATCATCTATCCTATAATAAGGCTATAACAAATGAAACCTTTGAAATTTATTTAGACGATAAAAAAATAACAAGTGAAAATAGCTTTTTCAAAGGAAAGCTTAAAAGTAATAGGGAAATAATCTCATGGCAAAGTAGTGATGGTCTTGAAATAGAGGGAGTTTTATCAACCCCAGTCGACTTTGACGCGAATAAAAAATATCCCTTATTAGTGGTAGTCCATGGTGGTCCAGCCTGGGCATCATTTCCAATATTTTCGAACTGTTTTAATGAGAAATATCCTATTGAACAGTTTATCGAAAAAGGCTTTATCGTTTTAGAACCAAATTATAGAGGAAGTTCTGGTTATGGTAATGAATTTTTAAAAGCAAATTATAGAAAACTAGGGATTGTTAACTACGATGATGTTATATCTGGAGTGGATAAACTAGTTGACAAAGGGATGGCAGATAAAGATAGAGTAGGGGTTATGGGCTGGAGCAACGGGGGATATGTAGCAGCTTTCTGTTCTACATTTAGTAGTAGATTTAAAGCTGTTTCTGTTGGAGGCGGAATAACGAATTGGAGAACCCAATATGTAAATACTGATATACCTTACTTCACAAGGACGTATTTAGGAAATGATCCATGGAATGATCCAGAGGTATATACTAAAACATCACCAATGACATATATTAAATCGGCCTGTACTCCTACTTTAATTCAACATGGCGAACAAGATGCAAGAGTACCAATTCCCAATGCATATGAGCTATATCAAGGATTAAAGGATATGGAGGTTGCTACAGAATTAATTATTTTTAAAGGAATGGCATATAGTTCTGACCAGCCAGGAATTAATGTGGCAATTATGAAGCAGAATTTGATGTGGTTTTCCCACTATATTCTTGGAGGAAGTATGAAAGATTTTACGGTTTTATGATGCATAAAGGATATCCTCACAGGATGCGAAAGAACAAATGGTTCTCATTGATTTTTAAGATGATTAAAAAATTTTTTACATAAATAGGGGGATTAAAATGGAGATTCGTTCAGTTACAGGTTCAGACTACTATGCAATTTCACCGCTAATCAATGAGTGGTGGGGTGGCAGGAATATGTCGGATAAGTTACCAAAACTATTCTTCGACCATTTTACACAAACGAGTTTCATTGCAGAAAAGGATGGTAAACTTGTAGGCTTTCTAATAGGATTTCTTTCTCAAACTCATTCAAATGAGGCGTATATTCATTTTGTTGGAGTGCATCCTGAGTACAGAAAGCATCATATTGGACAACAATTATACAATAAATTTTTTTATGTTGTAAAACAAAATAATCGAAGTATTGTTCGATGTATAACGTCACCTGTCAACAAGGCTTCGATTGCCTATCATACGAAGATGGGTTTTGAAATGGAAGGTGGAGATAGAATTGTTGATGGTCTATCAGTAAATTCCGAATATGACGGACCAAATCAAGACAGAGTTTTATTTATAAAAAAATTAGATTAAATGCTATAGCATTTTGGGTGAAAGCTAGTAGAATGGGAAGATAAATTAGAGATTAGTTTGATAAAATGCAGAAAATTCCGGTTATTGTTGAAAGAAAGTAAGAAGAGAAGGTGTACTATGAACACGAATAATCGGAAAATAAGATTAGCGTTGCTCTTACAAAAGCAAAAAGAGAAAGAAAGAAATGATGAATTACAGATGCAATTAGATTGGATGTTGGAGCCGTTTTCAACTAAAGAAAGTATTATGCTGATAGATTTTGAGGAAAAGGCGAAAATGAAAACTGAATTTATTGCGAGCATCCCAATAATTGAATGGGTAAGTCTAGATTTAGAGAAAATGAATAACAAATTCGTGATACATAATGTTAATAGCGATAAGGTTACATCGTTTTTAAACGGTGAAGAACTTTACACCGAGAATCCAGTTTATCTTTTCTTACAAGACGACCTACCACCTTATAGTACATTACCTTGGCTAAAGATGCCACTATCCAAGGTTATTGAAAATATAATTCATTTAGCAGCAGAAGATGCCTATCAACAGTATGTATTTTGCCCATCACCTAAATTTGTAATAGAGTTCGTTGAACCTGACTTAATAACCATTGCTTGGTAACAAGGGTTCTTGATAGAAACGTTTTACTAACGGCGTAGGTTAGTGTAATAATGATAGTAATCACCAGAAAGAATGGAGTGAATGACGATAGATGTAGGTCAATATTTACATAATGCTTTTCCAGGGCTTACTTTGGCACCTAGTCTTTATCATCAATGGAGTATTGGAATTCACTTTGAATTAGGGACAGGGATTTATCAGCTTAAAGATGATGGTAGTCTGAATAACGAAAGGTTTGACTGCGTTTACAGTCAAGCATTGTCCATTTTCAACGAACTTTTTTCTGATTTGGATGAAATTTTTCTAGTTACGAATGTTTATCTGCACAGGTCTAATACAATTAAGAAAAATCGAATAAAGATTTATGATCGCTATGTAAAAAATAAAAACTTAAAATGCCATTTAAGACAAGAAACTTTACCGTATGTATTTGATGCTGATGAAGTTGACAATTATTATACATGTCGATTTTCCCTAAAGTGCCGCAAACAAGATTTGAAATTTCCATTGCTTATTAAAGCAGCGTGTAATGAGGATTTCCCCTTAAAACCTAGGTTTGATAAAAAATGGGGGCCAGGTTCAAACTATCCAGATGTGTTTTTTATAAATATGACTAAAAATGTGATCTTTTTTATTTATGATGATAGAGGATGCGAGGTCATCGCAACTAATAAAGAAACTATATTCCCTTTATATAAAAAATACGGAGATTGGATTGATGAATACTCACGAGAAGAAATTATTAAACGTTTTAAATAAGAGTTTCATTACGTAATTTTAACAACCTCTATAATCACTTGTTTTTGGAAAGAAGTGGTACATATGTACTCCAGGAATACTTCGCTTTTAAAACTGCTCTACTCCGTTAGTTAAATTTACAGATACTATAAATCCTATATCTTTAAACAAAAATAAAAGCTGAACTCTATCGAAATTAGTTCAGCTCATTGTATTTAGGATCGGGAAATAGAAGAGCCTTACTCAACAGGATCCTGAGCGTTTTTATGACATTGATTACAGTAAACCACTAACAAGGTAAAGAGCGGTTCCCCAAATAAAAATCGCTGAGCATTTATTAAAAATATTCATAAGCTTACCAGAGCTATCCAGTTTTTTTAAGGATGCTCCAGCAATGATAAGACCGAAAAACCATGACCAAGAAATCAAAACACATGCTGCAGTGAACAACATTTGCTCCGTCCCACTATATTTTAAAGCACTCGTCCCGATAACACCTATTGTATCTAAAATAGCATGTGGATTTAAGAGAGAGACCGAAACTGCAAATAAAATTTGTTTCTTTACAGGAAGTGCTTCGTTATTATCGGTAGATGCAGGATTTGAGCGCCAAATTGTATAGCCCATATAGAGTAAGAAAAGTATCCCTACACTCATCAAGGTGATACGCAACCACTCAAATTGCAGCACAATTATAGATAAACCAAATACCGCAAGTAGTATTAGAAGCGTATCACAAATTGAGGCAGTGATGCTTGCGGGTAAGGCACGAACTAGATGGGGCTGTGTTGCACCTTGGGAAAAGACAAAGACATTTTGTACGCCAAGGGGCAAAATAAGTCCAAATGCTAAAATCATTCCATGTAAAAATGCTTCCAATGAAATACCTCCTTTCACTAAACATTTTAAATATGTTATAACTAAAAGAAAACGACCAATTGGATGGTTTTTAAGCCATCCAATTTCGAAAGTTTGAGGTGATACGGATGAGCTGGCAACCAAGTAGAGAGGGAGACATGACATTACAGCAGCAAATTATTCAGTGGATTACTGAACATATTGAACGAGGGGATTGGGTGGCAGGAACAAAGCTACCGACACAAAGACAGCTAGCGATGCAGTTTGGGGTAAACCGTAGTACTGTTCAACAGGCGTTAGAAGAGTTAAAAGCGGTAGGAATATTGGAATCGAAAGTAGGTTCAGGTATTTATGTGGCACAAAATTCCTGGGATTCATTAATTGTACAAACACAACCAAATTGGCAAAAGTACATAGACACAAGTCTCCATAAGCCTAATTATCTTACTATTCAATTAATCAATGAATACGAGCAGCGCGAAGATATCATTCGATTGGGCACTGGGGAGCTAGCACCTAGTTTATTGCCCACCACTGAAATTGAAGCTTCTTTGAAAGAGCTCTCTTTGCAGCCGAAAGCGTTAGGCTATTCATCACCACAAGGTAGCGATAAACTTCGAGAAGCGATTTGCGAATATGTGAAAAAAAGAGGGATTCATGCAAAGCCGCAAAATGTTTGTATTGTATCTGGTGCACTTCAAGCATTGCAGTTGATTGCTGTTGGACTACTTGAACAGGGTTCTATCGTATTCCAGGAACAGACGTCTTATTTAAATTCAGTCCATCCTTTCCAGTCTGTAGGTATGCAAATGCTGTCTATCGATCGTGATGAACAGCTCGCACAAACGTTAGCCCAAAAGAAAAGAAAAAGGCAGGCCGTATTTTATGCTGTTCCCACTTTAAACAATCCGACTGGTGGAGTATGGACAGCGTTTGAAAAAAGGCAACTATATCAAGCGTGTAAAGAATCTCGTATTCCTATTATAGAGGATGACGTCTATCATGAATTGCTTTTTGAAGCCGCAACGCCTCCAATTAAATCAATGGATGAAAGCGGGCAAGTCCTTTATATTGGCAGTGTTTCGAAAACATTAAGCCCCGGACTTCGTATTGGCTGGTTAATTGGGCCAACTACAGTAATTGAGCGATTAGCAGATATAAAAATGCAAACAGATTACGGATCAAGCGCCATCTCACAGGAAATTGTGCTGCATTGGTTGCAATCAGGGAAGTATGAAAAGCATATTAAGAGTTTGCGGAAAGAATTAATACGGAGGGCCAATTTTGTTGAGGGTATATTACAAGAAAAATTTTGGGAAATTGCTAGTTGGGATAAGCCGAAAGGTGGCTTTTATATTTGGCTAAAGTTTCATGAGCCAATCGTTGATAAAGAGTTATTCACCAAGCTATTGCATCGACAAGTTCTCATTAATCCTGGCTATATTTACGATCCGCAAGATACTCAGCATATTCGATTATCATATGTCTATGGAACAGAAGTAGAGTTGGAAAAAGGCTTAAATATCTTATTTGAAATTGCAAGCAAGAAAAAATGAGATTTTAGGTAGATTCTAAAGAAGCCGGTTTTTGAATTTCCTGCGACAAAAACCACACTCATCTTACGGCTATGAAAGATAAATGCTGTGGACAAGAGAGTGATTCATGGCATGGGTCATTGTCGTTCCCGATGAAAAAATAATGCTATTTTGAGCAAGGCATTAAATGGGTAGGTGGATGGATGAACGAAAAATGGCTGGTTATTAGAACATTAATTAATTTAATTGTAGATTTGGCGGAAGATAAATTTGACAAAGTTAGCTTAACTTTGAAATAACTACAGAAAAAGGTGGGAGAATATTAAAAGTTTAGCAAATCCCTAATAAAAAAACTGACAACATTAGTTGTCAGTAAAAAGAATGATATTACCTACCTTTATGTTTATTTTTAGACTTTTGAACTTTGATATTCCGAATATATTCTTTGCGTTCTTCTTTAAGTCGTTTACTGGTAATAGATTTTTCTTTTTTTCTAAGTGCCAGCTCTGCTTTTATCGCTTCCTCGGCCTTAGAGGTGATACTTGGATTTCTTAGTTCTTTTGCAACTTTTCTTTGAAGCCTTTTAGGGTTGATTTTCTTCATTTTAATTTGTTGGATTGGTATTCCATCATGCTTATCATTATTTTTGATAAAATCCAACAAATTTTTATTTACAAAATCAAAGACTTCTTGATCTTTAGGTTCATTCCCAAAAGTATACTTGTATGCTTTGTATTTGTTTTCGGAAATGGTTTCTATTAGCCCTATATAAAATTGGCCATCATAAAAAATGGTTAGTTTCATAGTAGGTCCCTCCTCATAGTAAAATCGAATGATGGACATCCCGAGGAGGGGAAGGTTACTGACATCATATTAAGGATGCATCCGGACTACCAACCGAATCGTGTTTTTTCATTCAAATAGTATTATAAACGATTTGTTATTATTTGTAATGGAAAATTTATGATTCCGCCATAAATTATTAATTGATCTTGGTGGCTCTTTTCAGACGTAACCTTTTGTGAAAAGAATAAAAATTCAAGTGAAGAATTGGGCATGAACCAGGAATTAATTTATCAAGCTATTTCGTCGACAAGTCTCATAAATCCCGTGTATATTTTAATGCTTAACTTTTATTAAATTGTATTTAAATAATAGTGTCATTCCGATATTCAGCAAAAAATGTACAAGGAAAGGTACATTTGTTTGACAATAGATCCATCCGAAAATTAAACTTGGAACGGTTATATTTATTAACATTATAGGTTTTTTGAAGTATTGAATATGCATCCCAATGAACAAAAAAGTTGTAATGATAATGGCAGTCCAATGGTGTTCTAGAAATACAAGTAGTAAATTTTGAATAATTCCCCTAAACAAAACTTCTTCAAATAACGCGCCTATAAACATAAAGGCACTAATACTTAACAACGAATAGTCTTGATAGCCTTTGTTTGTTTCGTCTATGTATTTCGAGGGAAATAAACAATGTTAAAATTACCCCAAACAGAAGTAGACCAAGTGAAGCGAGAACTACGCTCATTGCCATGGTGAATGGCTGATTGAATGAAAGGAAATGCTGTATTGTGAATACATCATAAACTATTAAAGCGAAAATGATAGTTACACAAACGAATGTAAAAGAAGAAAATACAAAAATAGCGTCTTTCGGGCTAAAATCCTTCTGTTTTTTAATTTGTCTTTTTTTATATTTTTCCTTCTTTCTGGAATCTTAAAGAATAAAGAGATATTTTACCATAATATTTTTACGAAAAATGCAATTGCTACTACTTTTTCGACAAATTATTTTATTTGAGAAAAAATCGAGGTTAGTAAAGGAAATCATGTAATCATTTATATTCATTTAGTGAAGTTAGCGTGCATGGGGTTAATTACATTAGGGGAAATACTTAATGTTTGAACTTGTAAGATATATCAAAATGTAATAATGGCTTAGCGTAGTTTCTTTAATAATGAGTTTTTATTGTGCTTCTTTCCAGTTGCGATTATGAAAATGGCACAACTAAAAACTCACTGTCCTATATGTGTAGCGGAAGATCTCTTTTCTAGGAGTGGTTATGATGAGTTAATTGTATCAATAAAAGGTCTTCCGTTGTTGTCGTTTTATCCCTTTACACTTTCTTTTTTAATTGTCTATTAATGCTCACTAATAAGCTCATAATAATAGAAAGTAAAGTAACTATAATTAGCCCAATAGACATTAGTATACCATCAATATATTCAAGGAATCCTACTGCACCTAAAGCAAAAAAGCTGACGACACTTAAAAATAAAGTAAGGAAAAAAACTTGTAAATAATGCATGTTATCCACCTCCTATTTTTTAGATATGGAACGTATTTTCTTTAACTTCTTGTGTTGTAAAAGCGAAGCGTCAGCTACAGAAGTCTACCGCTCCTATAGGTGGTGGGATAAATGCGGGTTTATACGTGTGTAATTTAAACTTATCAACTTTCTTAACTTTCATTGAAGCTACTTCTCCGCAATTCGTACAAATAGTCAAAATTAGTGTGAACTCGAAAAATGGACCATCTCGAGCTTAATGGGTTTTACATTTGCCATAGATCCGCGTCATTCAACTTGTGCGAAGGTATCACTACCACTAACGTATCATTTTCCATGTTAGTATCTTAATATGTAATATATGTAAATTTTATCATAAAAATAGCCGCCGTGTCATCATACGCTACAGCAACTAAATGAAAGAGGTATTAAATCAAAAAAGAGCGACTAAAACTGCGCTCTAAAATTTAATTTATTAATTTGGTCAACTATCTTTTAATTTGTTGAATATACAGTGGCGAAAATAAAGACAGCCTTTAGTAAAGCAGGAATAGATATTGCATGCATCGGTACAACTACACAATTTTAACTTTTTTATGCTATGAATACTTTATTTATCTAGGAAATTAAAATAACGGTGGGATAGCAAACTGCAATGACGTTTGGGGCGATGCATAATACTAAGCTATCCCGAAATAAATATATGTAAAATAATTCGATAACATTCCAACTGTAAATATAGTTAAAAAAGGATCATAAAATAAGATGGGTTAAGTTAAGCATTTTAAGGAGGCGTCAGGCTAAAACCGTTATACATAGTAGCGATTACTTTGAAAAGCACCTTTACTTAAGGAAGTGATGTTTTACAAAGGAATTTTAAATGAAAAAGCGAATATATAGTGTAAAATCGTAAAGGTGGTTGGTCATTATGGTATCGAAATATCGCTCTAATACATATATTCCGGAAATGGTGAAGGCATGTAAAATGTTAGCCCAAAGACATGATTTCGAGCATTCTTGCTCAGATGAGGCAGGAAGATTGCTGTCAGTGCTTGTTGGTCAAATCACACATGGGACAATCCTTGAAGTCGGGACTGGCTTTGGGGTAAGCAGTGCTTGGATTCTTTCTACCATTGCACCAAATGTTCAATTTGTCTCAGTTGATCATGCAAAGGAAAAAATCGATGCAACTGCTCAAACACTTCGTCAAAAGCAGGCAGAATTTTTAGTAGGTGACTGGAAAGAAGTGATTGCGAAAGGTCCTTTTCAATTTATTTTTGCTGATGCAGCAGCTGCTAAAACGATTGAAGGCGTGCAACTATTGGAGGCATTAGTAGTTGGAGGCATGTTAGTGATGGACGATTTTACACCAGAAGAACATTTCCCAGCAGAATGGAGAGGGAAGCCTGATAAGGTTAGGGACTTTTGGTTAAATCATAAGGAAATAAGAGCTACCGAAATCTATTTGACACCAACATCCTCTGCTATCCTTGCAACAAAGCAGAAAGGGAAAGAATAATCCAAGTAAAAAATCCATACATATTTACATAACGATTTCTTTATGAAGAGGTGAATCATTGGAGAACATGCCAGAGGGCTATTCTTATGTTCCGCAGCCTATTCGGAAAGACGGGGCAGGGTGGATTGATAAAGGACCGAGAGATTTTATGAGGGATCTGGAAAATCCTAATATGCTTGTCCCTCCAAAAACAGATGCTGGACTTGTACCAAATTTAAAATTCTCTTTTTCTGATACGCATATGGTTTTAAAACATGGCGGATGGTCTCGAGAAATTACTGTTCGTGATTTGCCAATCGCCACTACATTGGCAGGTGTTAATATGAGTTTGACACCAGGTGGAGTACGTGAACTGCATTGGCATCAGCAAGCAGAATGGTCGTATATGCTTCTTGGTCATGCACGCATTACAGCAGTCGATCAAAATGGGCGTAATTTCATTGCTGATGTAGGACCGGGAGATTTATGGTATTTCCCACCTGGAATTCCGCATTCCATACAAGGTCTTGATGATGGCTGTGAATTTCTACTGGTGTTTGATGATGGACATTTTTCAGATCTTAGTACATTTTCAATATCTGATTGGTTTGCTCATACTCCTAAAGATGTACTGTCCTCTAACTTTGGTGCTCCTTTGAGTGCTTTTAATCATATTCCAAAAGAACAGATCTATATTTATCAAGATAAGGTTCCAGGACCTCTAGACACACAAAAAGTACAATCCCCATACGGTACAGTCCCTCAAACCTTCAAGCATCGCCTGCTTGCCCAAACTCCTATTAAAACTCCTGGTGGTAGCGTTAGAATTGTGGATTCAACAAACTTTCCTATTTCAAAAAATATCGCAGCAGCGCTTGTCGAGATTAAGCCTGGTGCAATGAGAGAGCTGCATTGGCACCCGAATAATGACGAATGGCAATATTACCTTCAAGGTCAAGGGCGTATGACAGTGTTTGCTGCAAATGGTGTGGCTCGAACATTCGATTATCGTGCAGGAGATGTAGGGTACGTGCCGTTTGCAAATGGTCATTACATTGAGAATACTGGCACAGAGACATTATGGTTCCTTGAAATATTTAAAAGTGATAGATTTCAGGATGTTTCGTTAAATCAATGGATGGCCCTTACTACCTCTGAGCTAGTCCAAAGCAATTTAAAGATTGGTCCTGAACTTCTTAACGTATTAAGAAAGGAAAAATGGCCAGTTGTATAAATAGCATATCCAAGGGGAGCATTTAGAAATGCAGGTAGGAAAGATCAAAGACCTTTCCTACCTGTATTTTTTTAATATTGATATTTATTTCTAGTTGCAAGTAGTATACCGATAGCTGGAACGGTACAAATAAG
This sequence comes from Lysinibacillus sp. CNPSo 3705, assembly GCF_028674935.1. Lineage (NCBI taxonomy): Bacteria > Bacillati > Bacillota > Bacilli > Caryophanales > Bacillaceae > Lysinibacillus > Lysinibacillus sp. CNPSo 3705. The sequence continues at coordinate 33,558 of NZ_JAQZSD010000004.1, forward strand.
CATTGCTGCAAATGATAGTCCAGGTGAAATCTCGTATAAATAGCCGCCTAAAAATGTAAGGATCGCTGTACTTAATCCCATTGCTAATGCAGAGTAGAGGCCTTGTGCATTTGGAATTTGTTCCTTCGGCAATGTTTTTGTTAAATAGCCGATAAAAGCGAAATGTGCGAGAGCGAAAGAAAATGCATGCAATGTTTGAGAAGCGATAAATACCCAGACATTCGGGAATAAGTAAATAAGTAACCAACGTAATGATGAACCACTTGCTGCTAAAAGTAATAAAGAAGATGAGCTCCATTTTTTAAATAATGTATCAGCCTTCATAAAGTATAAGATTTCGCATATAACGGCGATGTTAATAATCATCCCCATATAGAATGGATCAACATGTAAATCCCCTAAATATATATAACCATAGCTGTAATAAGAAGCATGTGCACCTTGCAACAGAATAACGACTAATAAAACAATAGGGAAGCCTTTAATAGAACATAATGTTTTCATCGACAATGATTTTGCACGTTGTTCTTTCGTTGGTACAACGAGTAACTCTTTTGGTGTAGCCATTTGTTGCATCAACAGCATACCAATCAGGCCGACCACCATACTCCAGAAGATAATGTCATTGCCAAATGCACCTGTCAGCATACTAATGATTAACACTGCAATGACAAAGCCAATGGAACCATAGGAACGGCTTTTGCCATAGTGTACATTTCCATGCTGTACGAGCGTTGCCGCACTACTTTCAACGGCAGGTAGCAGTGCTGGATAGAAAACGCTAAATAAAAGGGTAACAATAAGAAGCGAGAGAAGGCTCGTGCTTAGTATGTAAAATAAAGTTGTGATTAGGGCACCTATTGCAAGAATGCTAATGAGTCGTTTATTATTGACATATTTTGCAAGCGTCGGGAAGAAAAATAGATTTGATGTTGCTCGAGCTAAAAGACCACAGCCCATTACGACGCTAGCCTGTGAAACAGTAAGATGTTTGGCATCTACAAGCCAACCAGTCCAGTAAGGTAAGAAAATACCCCATGTAAAGAAAAATGCAAAGAAATTTTGAGAAAGCCATCGTTGATTGTTCATAAATTTTTTTGTACCTCCAATTTAACTATGTTGAATAATAGCACGTTCATCGTTACAATAATGTGAGATATCTCACATTTCGGAGGAGAGAGTAAAATAATGCATATACTGACAGCTGAAGAACGTTCTTATTATCTTGATAAATATCCAATAGATGATTTTTTTTCTTTTGAAATTGATCCATTTCTCGAAATATGTAAGTTTGACAAAGGTGAATGGATTTTTCAAGAAGGGTCATTTCCAAATACGCTATACTACATGATCGAAGGAAAGGCAAAGCTATACATGACACACAAAAATGGCAAGGTCTCGCTTATCGATTACTTGGAGGCACCACGTTTTATGGGGGAAATTGAGTTGCTTAATGAGGCAAGATATACGAAGGGGATTCAGACAGTAACCGAGACGATTTGTTTTTCGATTACACAGTCCTGCAAAGAAAAGTTACTCACGGATGTACTATTTTTGCGTAAACTTTGTGTGTTTTTAGGGGAAAAGGCGTTCAAAATGACGTCAAAATATACACAAAATCAAGCATTTCCACTTGAAAATCGACTGGCTGCATTTATTCAATTTTCGTCAGATCAAGGAGTTTATAAAGAAAAGCATACTGAAATCTGTGAATATTTAGGGGTTTCCTATCGACATTTATTATATGTACTTGCGCAATTTTGCGAAGAAAAAATTTTAGAGAAGAAAAAGAATGGCTATCACATTTTGAATGAAGAGCGTCTTGCCGAATTGGCACAGGAAATACAATAAAGAAAGGATACAGTTACGAAGGTTATAAACAATAAATAAATGAACAGTCCAAGTTTATTTCATAGAATTGAGACTTCCACCCGTAAACGGCCAAGCTGGCTCCAGTGGGATTCTTGAATGATTTAATGTTCGCAGTCAATTTCTGTTTTAAACAGCCTTCAAGATTGGGGTATCCCATTACCCCTCCCTATCCAGTGTCTATAGAAGATAGGGCTACTACAATGACTATAGCGTATCGCTTTTTCGTTCGATTTGTTTTAGCGTCTTTGTCTTGACGACACATATAGTTTTACCAATCGCATGAATTAGGCGATGAACCTCATACTATATCTACTTTTCAATGAACGAGGATGTTTTAGAGACTTCTATACCAAAGAATGAGGTGCTTTTTGTATACCTAAAAATAGTGTCAAGAAACATAAATCCATTACAGTGTAACTTAAAGCCATCTGTTTGGAGCTGGTTTATCTAGCTGCGAAGTTCGAGTAGTTTTTAAAAAAGGTAATTGAATGTTCGATTTAATTTAGCTTTTATCTACCTGATTAAATTGTTACTTTGGCTTTAATAATCCCTTTAGTAAATAATATTGTTCAATGATGTTAAAATAATAGGTCGTTAAGTATCTATCAAAAATCGCTGAATGTTACTTTAAAAGAAGAACGTTCAGCGATTTTTGATTTATGTATCATCTCGACAATCATTGAAGAACTTATATTGAACGGATTACATTCATCTATTGACGATAGATACACTGTTTTAACTTTTACACTTAATATTGTCTTTTCATTTTCATACTTTGAACATATTCGTTTTTTCATGGAGGTCTTCAGCCATTTTAGAAATTGCCGAAGTAGATGCAGTAATTTCCTCCATAGAGGCTAACTGTTCTTCTGTTGCTGCTGAAATATTTTGTGTTCCTTCTGCAGAACTTTGGGCAATCCCACTGATTTGTTCCATGGATTTGGTCATTTGATGAGCTCCTACAACTATCTGTTGTACTGAAGATGATACTTCTTGAATTTGAACAGACACCTCATTAATGGCATGCTTAATCTTTTCAAAGGAACCACCTGCAATGTTTACATTGTTAATACCCGTTTCCACTTCATGCGTTGTAAACTGCATAGAATCTACCGCTTTATTCGTTTCCGTTTGAATTCCTATAATTAACTCAGAAATTCTCTGTGCAGATATAGAGGATTCTTCGGCCAATTTTCTCACTTCTTCCGAAACGACAGCAAAGCCTTTTCCGTGTTCTCCTGCTCTTGCTGCTTCAATAGCTGCATTTAACGCCAGTAGATTGGTTTGTGCTGCAATACCAGTTATAACTTCAACAATTTGTCCAATCTCAGCTGAGCGTTCACCTAAACCTCTAATTACCCCACCTAGACTATCAATAGAGGTTTGAATCGAGTTCATTTGTTGAACAGCGGTATTTATAATATCATTTCCATCCACTGAAAGTTGTTCTGCTTGAATAGCAGCATCCGAAACATTAGTAGAATTTCTAGCTATTGTTTGGACATCTTGTACAATATGATCCACAATATCTGATGTTTCTATAGTCGTTCTAACTTGATCATCCGAACCACTTGCCACCTCTAACGTAACAGACGCAATGTGTTCACTTGCCTCACTTGTTTGTTCCGCACTTGCTGCTAGCTCAACTGAGAATGCAGCCAACTGTTCTGAAGAGGTTTTTACCTGACCAATTAACTCTCGTAAATGAGCAATCATTTGGCTAAATGAAGACGTTAAGATACCTAGTTCATCCTTCGAATCATAGTCCACACTGAAATTCAGTTCCCCAGCTTCTGCTCGTTGAACAGCAAGTTTTAATTTTTCAATTGGGGAAATTAGATATTTTCGTACACCTATAAAACCTAACACAACAAATAAAATTCCTAATACAATTGAAATGATAAGAGAGGTTGTAATTCCTTGACTTGCTTTTGCTTTACTTTCTTGATTCAAATTACTTGTATTTTTTTTATTTAATTCTGTCAGCTTTATTCCTTTTGACGTAATATCGTCAAGTATAGGCTTGGCACTTGAATTAAAGAGGTTTGTTGCTTCTTCATTCTTATTAGCAACACTTAGTTGAAAGACTTGCTCCATGCTTTCTTTAAAACGTGGATATTGCTGAGTCAGTTCACTTATTATTTTTTTCTCACTTGGGTTCATATTGGCTGCTTTAAGAATTTCAAGATTCTTTTCATTTTCTTTAAAAGCAGTCGTTACTTCATCTTTAATTTGTGTCACAGTTGATTCATCAATAAAAAACATAGAACGATACATATTTGAAACAATAATCCAATTATTAAGTCTATAGTCAGACAGAACAATACTTGGTTCAAGTCGATCTTTAAAAATATTATCTGTATTATTCTGTAAAGTTTTCATAGTCATATATCCATTCACTTGGATAATACCAATTGTTAAAATGGATATAAACATCAATAGGACCAACTTTTTAAATATGGACAGATTGCGTAGCATGGTTAAAACTCTCCTTTTTGAATTCAGTAATTTGATGAATGGTAGACAATGAATCGTTCCCTATTAAGGGTACGACCAAACATGTTTTTAAATTACTACATGGCAACATGGAGGCTAACCATCTTGTTTGATCCTTTGTTTTCATTAAATTTATTCTCCTAGTCGTACACCTTTATTCTTATATATTTCCCTTACTTTTTATCTCCTTTCCTATAACACTAAAGTATTCTATGATACTATTCACGATATATTTCGACACGCTTCGACGTTTTTTGAACGAAATATCGATAAACTAAAACAATTGAGGAAATAGTCCTGAATTACTACCGAATTATGGTGGGCTCGGTACTATAAAATATTGATGGAATTAGCGAAAAAGTAGAGAGGACATCGACATTTGATAAGACTTCTCTCTTGGTGCGGTTTCGATATTAAAAAAATGGTCGGTTTTATCTTATTCGGTTTGAAGTCGTTGAATCCGGGTCAGTACATTCCAAAAGAATCGTTTATATACAAACTAGAGGACAGTTTAAAATACAGCGAGCACCCAGATTTCACCAGTTTTCTCGCTACTTTAATGAGTGAATCGTATGTATTTGAATGTCCTTGTGTTGAGGTAGGAAAGCAAGCGTACGCATCCAATTCATTAGATTGTAAGCAAGCAGACTCAACATCATGCGTACTTCGTTGACAAGGAAATCATGGCTTTTCATCTGATCAAAGCCAAAACCATTCTTAGCTTCTTTAATGAAATTTTTTATCGTGCCTCATTTTTGATAAGACTGCACAATGGCTTTTGGAGAGAAACTTTCGCTGAAATTGGTCACGAAGAACGTGTGCGAGAAGAATCATTCCCCAGCTGGGCGAACGGATTGAATGATGACTCTTCTCGGTTTGACCAAGACGCTGCCTGATAAATCGTTTCATCCACATACCGTTCTGACACAGAAACCTCAACGTATACACATTTCTTGAACGTAATTAGGCTTTCAGAAAATCACCTGTCAATCCGTCAAAAGCGACTAACGGATGGTAGCCGACTGTACGATATTGAGCATTATACGCCGTTTCCTCTTGTGACTATATGTATCAGCGTGAGTCGAATCTAGATCGATAATAAGTGTTTTCGATTGTCTGAAATGATGGACACGATCTAGTAGTGTTTGATTGGCCTGTTGTAATTGGTCGAGTGAAAACGCGAAATACTCGGTTGAGAAGCGAGAGCAGGAATGCCTAGTGCTCATGTAAATATCAGATCATAGGTAAGTTGGTCCGTTGCATTGTCTGTATAATAACAGCAATTAATTGATAAATTTTTTTGATGTAGTAAGTTATCATTTTGATGGAGGCAACTGAACGTTCATCCTTTAAGCGAAGATGCTTAGCGATTGTTTGAGAGAACCCTAATTTTTCTTCAAATTTACGAAATAAAAGTTCATCCGTGTCCGAAGAAAGAGTAAGGTCAATTGCGGTAAAGCTATTAGAAGAATCTTTTCTATTTGGTTTTGTTTCGACGCAATAACCTTGACATAAATGGATTCTTTTTTAATTTATTTAGTGAAAGATTGAATCCCTTTGAAAAGCTAATAAATACAGCTTTTCAAAGGGGATTTTTGTAGTATGGTGAATAATCTAGGTTAAAATAAATACCCAAAAGTGGTTATTCTATGAGTTTGAATGCAGAAAGAATCTTAAAAGAAGTCAGATAAATTCAATGAATCCAATCTTTGAATTTGATGAAGAAATGTTTTATTTATGGGGAAGACTACCTGGCTATTCTATTTTTATTTTTTCCAGTTTCACTTAAATTAGAAACTTCTAAAATTCCTTGGGGGAGCGAGGTTTAATAAGTTAATTTAAAACCATTAGATGTAGCATATTAATTTATGATTCTCTATATGGTTATTACGCCCCGTATGTTCTTTGTTTTTCTATTTCTCATGCAATTAGTTTTCTTGTATAGTTAGATATAATTTCAGAAGCAAGGAGTGAATTTTATGCTTCACCAGTAACAGGTCACTCACAAAACTTCAAGGGCAAGCTTTAACCTTTATGTACGGTAATACCTAGAAAAGAAGGGCGGAAAGACTGAAGCCTCAATCTTATGCTGAAGAAATAAAGAATATAATAAGGTTAATTCAGTCCTTGTCTTATTATATTCACTTTTCTTAATCAGCCATCGTGCAATCTCCTTTCCGCTATGGTAAAAGGAAGCCTCATTGACTCTTTGGTTTTGTATGGAGATATTTAAGGTTTCTTCCATAACGCCAAAAGGTATAACCCTTAAACATTGGTGCGTGTTCGGTGGAATCTTTTTGTGCTTTGCCTCAGTTTCGATATAAGCTGTAGTAGATTTTTGTGCATTTTGGATAGGACGAGTGAGTAATTCCCCTTGTTCCATTGTTGTGCTTGGTGAATAACAATTATCTTTCATTCAACATGCCCCCTTTGTCGTTAATGTTATTGTACAAGACATACGGTCGGAATAGTCTCAATTTACAAAGCTTTAACGAAAACTTAAAGGTTAGTCGTTAGATTTGTAAAATGTAACCGTATTCATGCCATTAACGAATAGAAATCATAGAAAACTTGTATAATTTCAAGGGAAAAACACGTACTCGAACTATTGTGAATTTTCCTAACAAAACGTATTATTGTAATTAGATTTAACGTGAAAAGTTTCACAGAGTCACGTAATCGTGAGGAGGAATTTTTAATGGGTGCAATTCGAGTAGGTATTGTAGGTTATGGAAATTTAGGGCGCGGAGTAGAGTATGCTATCTCGCAAAATCCAGATATGGAATTAGTAGCGGTATTTACACGTCGCGATCCTTCAACTGTAAACATCGCAAGTAATGCAAGTGTATATTTAGTAGATGATGCTGAAAAATTCCAAAATGACATTGATGTAATGATTTTATGTGGTGGCTCAGCTACAGATTTACCAGAGCAAGGACCACATTTCGCACAATGGTTTAATACAATTGATAGCTTTGATACACATGCGAAAATTCCTGAGTTTTTCGAGGCAGTCGATGCAGTAGCTCAAAAATCTGGAAAAGTATCAGTCATTTCAGTTGGCTGGGATCCGGGTTTATTCTCATTAAATCGTATTCTTGGGGAGACAGTTCTACCGGTGGGTACAACTTATACTTTCTGGGGAGATGGATTAAGTCAAGGACACTCAGATGCTATTCGTCGTATCGAAGGTGTTATCAATGCTGTACAATACACATTACCAATTAAAGAGGCTGTAGACCGTGTACGCAATGGTGAAAATCCTGAGCTGACAACGCGTGAAAAACATGCACGTGAATGCTGGGTTGTTCTTGAGGCAGGTGCAGATGCTGCAAAAGTAGAGCAAGAAATCGTGACGATGCCGAATTATTTTGATGAGTATGACACTACAGTAAACTTTATTTCTGAAGAGGAATTTAAAGCAAACCACACTGGCATGCCACACGGTGGATTCGTAATTCGTAGTGGTGAGAGCGGCGCTAACGACAAACAAATTCTTGAATTCTCATTAAAGCTTGAGAGTAATCCAAACTTCACGTCTAGTGTTCTAGTAGCTTTTGCACGTGCAGCTTATCGCTTAAACGAAGCAGGAGACAAAGGTGCAAAAACAGTATTCGATATCCCATTCGGTCTGTTATCATCAAAATCAGCTGCTGAATTACGTAAAGAACTTTTATAATAGTAAACTACCCGATTATCATATAGTTGATAATCGGGATTTTTCATTTCTAGCAAATCATTTATGTTAAATCACTATAAAGGGAAACTTAAAGTTTATAAAAAGCTGGAGATGTCAAAATATTAATGATTGCACAATAGCGAACATTGCGTAAAGTGAACTCATCAATCTAACAAATAATTAGGGGTTTGTTAATCAATTGTATATATTGTCAAAAAAACCTTTTTTTGATACAGTGTGTTATTCGTATTAATCTTAAATAGCAAGGTAGGAGAAGAAATTGAAAACTCAAGTGTCTAAGTATATACAAATAGGCTCTTTCAAACAATTCATTTCCATTTTTGGTGAAAATAACAATCTACCTCTTTTAGTTTATTTGCATGGTGGACCAGGTGATGCCGCATTACCATTGATGTATAAATATAACGTTGAACTTGGAAAAGCGTTTAATGTTGTAGTATGGGAACAAAGAGGGGCTGGAAAATCGTACTGTAAATTTTCTGAAGAGGACCAAATATCTATTGAAACTTATATAGAAGACCTTCACAGTTTAATTCTTTATTTGTTAGAAACGTTTAAACAAGAAAAAGTTTACCTTTTAGGGCACTCATGGGGAAGTGTCCTAGGCTTGATGTTCATTAAAAAATATCCGCAGCTAATACATAGTTATTATGGATGTGGTCAAGTAGTTAACATGAAAAAAGGATTGAAGTGTCAATATGATTTTGTTTTGAAAGAAAGTGAAGAACGAAATCAAAAAAAGATTGTTCAGCGATTGAAAACTATTGATCTTTCATTGACTCAAGAAGATTGGTTAAACGATTTATTATTTGTTACTAAATTAGTAGTTCGATACAAACATTCTTTATATGGAAAAAGCAATTACAGCCAATTGGTAAAGGATTTCATTTTTTCATCAAAGTACACATTTAAAGATTTAATTAATCGCGAAAAAGGGAGTCTAAAATCTATACAATATTTGTGGCAAGAGCTCATGGAAGTTGATTTTAGTGAATACAAGAGTTTCGATGTTCCTATTACGTTTTTTGAGGGGCGTCATGATCGGCATGTTTCATCTTCATTAGTAGAGGAATACTATCACACAATAAAAACTCCGAAAAAACTCATTTGGTTTGAAAACTCAAGTCATTTTCCCCAGTGGGAAGAGCCAAACAAGTTTAATCAGTCTTTGATAAGTATCAAAGAACAGAATTAGTTTACATTTACTATCCTTTAAACGGCGGTATAGCAAAGGTTTTCATATCTATGGAAAAACTCAATATGAATAAGAATCCATTTTGATCAATCTTCAAAATGGATTCGTTTTAAATTGAGGAGATAAATGGCCAAGTGCCATGGTTTAGTAACTAAAACTGAAGGTACTGATTGTAAATCTAGCAAAGAATCCTGAAGAAACACATTTCGTACTGGCGATAGGGTAAAATTGGGCTATTGTGGTAAAATAAAGGAAAACTACTAATTTCGTGCTGTTTTATAAAAAAGGAGGGTGTTTTTATATGGAAAAAGTAAATTTTTTTAATAATGAATTATTTCATGAAAATGCAGAGAAAACTTTTTTGATACACAAAAATAAAATAACAGAATTTCTACCAAAGGCCGATATCCAGCATGTTGGTAGTTCAGCAATTCCGAATAGCCTTACTAAAGGTGATTTAGACATCCAAGTACGTGTTAGTGCTGAACAATTTTCGAATGCAGTAGAACTTCTATCTAATTTATATGAAAGTAATGATGGAAGTGTCAAAACAGATACATTTAGGGCATTTAAAGATGATACAACTATACCTCCTTTAGGAGTTCAATTAACTGTAATTAATTCTGAGTTTGATTTCTTTTGGAAGTTTAGAGAAGTTTTATTGGCAAATAATAAATATCGAGATGCATATGATAAATTGAAGAAAGAATACGAAGCCAAATCAATGGATGACTATCGGGAAGCTAAAGATATCTTCTTCCAAAGATTAATGGAAACGCCTGAGTTTAAGAAATTGAGTTAAGTAATGGAGAGCTACTTAAAAATTGGTAACGGTAAAAACAATTTGATAAACTTGGAGAACAAAGCGAAAACTCCTCTCGTGGTTTGACTTAGCAACAATTGCGATACGTGAGTTTTCGCTTTTATTGGATATAAAATGTGAAATTATTGGATTATACAAGGAAATCATCATTTAAAGATTTTAACTCTGAAGACTTATAACCTTACATAACCAGTTGAATGGGGAGGTTATCACCATATGACGACAAACATTATTATTCAATCAAAATGTATTCCACCGAGTCCGTCCAATCATTGTATTAGTAGAGCTACATTAATGAGAACATTAACTAAAAGCTTAGACCATACTTGCACACTCATTCATAGTGGCGCTGGATATGGCAAAACAACTATCCTTACACAATTTCTACATGCACAATCAAGCAAATTTTCCTGGTATAGTGTGTCGGAGGAAGATGATAATATATTGCCGTTTTTAAGGCATTTATTTTTTAGTATCAAACGTATTGTTCCGAGCTTTGGTCAAGAATTTGATGCATGGAATCAATTATCCCGTTTTCCGAAAATAGAGGAACTTAATCGTTGGTTTAAGCTATTTGTCAATAGTTTATGTGAAATCGAAGTGCCGATGTTAATTGTCATTGATGACTACCATCTTGTCGATCATGAATTTCATATTAATTATGTGATGGAAAAGATAATTGAGTTTTCACCACCGAATATTCATTTTATCATCGCCACTAGAACGTTGCCGAATTGGGATATTACGAGAAAATTAAAGCTACAAAAAAAATTACTCGTTATTTCAGAAGGTGAATTAGTGTTTTCTTCAGAGGAGATCGCTGTTTTTTTCGAGGAATATGTAACAGTGCATTTAACAGAAGAAGAAATATCTAAGGTTTTAGAAATTACAGAAGGTTGGGCAATTAGTATTTCTTTATTAGCAGAGCAATGGAACAATGAATCCTTAGAGCATTGGCTAAATGTCTCTACTAATGATCTATTCACCTATTTATCAGAGGAAGTGTATGTTAAAATGTCAGCATTCGAGCAAGAAACGATACTAAAGCTGGCGATTTTTCCCACGTTTTCTGAGGAGTTTATTGCACAATTTTATGGTTCGGAAATAGCAGAGGCGTTAAAACTATTTGTACAGCGACATTTATTTATTCAACCGATCACAACGGATGGTTTATATCGTTTTCATGCATTGTTCATTCGCTTTTTAGAGCTAAAATGGCGACAAAATGCTTCACAATATATTGCATTACATAAACAAGCAGCATTGTATTATGTAAAAGAGCACAATATACAAGCTGTTCTTCATCATGCATTTAAAACGAATGAACAGGATTTTTGTGGTGAATTATTACAAAATCATGCTGAAAGTCTAGTTCGTGCAGGACAATTTGAGTGGCTATTAGAAAAAATAAATCGATTTTCAGCTGATGAAAAATCGAAATATTACAAATTATATTATTTTGAAGGTGAGTGCCACCGCTATCGTGCTTTTTATGAAAGAGCGAAGCAGTCCTATGAACATTGTGCAAGCATCGCGAAAAATAAGAATGATTATCTCTTTATGACGAAATCGCAAGCAGGTTTAGCACATATTTATCTTGATACAATCCAGCCAGCATTGGCAGAGCCATATTTGAAAAAGGCATTAGAGCTAGCGAATCATACACCGTTAAATGAAGAGGAACTTCTCGAATTGCAACGCCAGTATGCAGAAAATTTGGTGAATTTAGGGAGGGCTAAAGGTGGACAAATTTTTATAGGTGAGGTTGCTTTGACGGAGGATGTGCTACAAAGAGCAAATGTCGATGTTCGAATATTGTTAAGAACAGGGCAGCTACTAGAAGCAAAGGAATTACTGACGCAGCGGTTGGAATTACCGCCACAGCTTGTCGCGACACATAGAGAGAGTGAGCTGTTGGCATCATTTGTCTATGCGTTATTAGGGCTGGGGAAGGATGCATGGTATGCTGCTCAGCATGGGATTCGTAGGGGGTTACAGGAAAAATCAGTTTTTATTGAGGCGGTTGGTTATATTCGCAAAGCACATGCTTTACTATTAATAGATTTTCCGGACTATCAAGGAGCCTGCAATGCTTATGAAAAAGCGCTTACATTGTTGAATACTATTAATATTTCTCGCGTAAAGGCCGAACCGTATATGGGACTAGCAATTGTCAAACATGCACAAGGAGATATTGTTTCTGCTAAAAAATATGTAGCTCTTGCATTACGGGAAACGGAGCAAGTTCAAGATGCATGGATGACCGCTCTTATATTAATCGCCGAGGTTAAAATTATTATTTCACAACAGGAATTTGCACAAGCACAGCAATTATTAAAAAAGGCACAGCGACTATTCCACGACTGTGGCGATCAAAATGGTGAGATGCATGTTCTATTTTTTCAATCTGTCATTGCCTTCAAAGAACATAATCTTCAACAATTCAATCATTATTTTCAGCAGTTTGCCCAGTTATGCATCAATAATGGCTATGACTACTTTTTACAAAGGAAGACTATTCTCGGTCCGCAAAATCGGATAATTTTTTATGAGCTTTTACAATTTAGTAGAAAATGTGATGGAGAAAATGCCGCTATTTTAGCAATGCGTAACTATTTTCAAGTAGAGGACAATATTGTTTATCCACATGAGGAAGTGCGGGTGAATTTATTCGGAAGCTTGGATTTAATAAGAGATCATCGAAAGCTTGAAGATAAAGAATGGCAGCGCGATAAATCGAAGGAGCTCTTCGTCTATTTATATTGTCATCGCCACCGTTTTGCACCAAAGGAAGAGATGGCACAGGCATTATGGCCAGAGCGGAATGTTAATTCGCTCGATCGGGATTTCAAAGTTGTCTTGAATACGTTATTAAAAGTTCTTGAGCCAAATAGAAATGCGCGTCAGGACAGTTTTTTTATTCAGCGTAAAAATAATATGTACCAATTGCAGCAAATTCAAATTTTGCAAATTGATGTCGAACGCTTCCATTACTTTTATGAATTAGGGATGGAGGAATTCGATCCGCAATTGTCAAACGAATGGCTGCATCTTGCTGAAACAAGCTATACGGATGCACTTTATGCTGAAAAAAAACAATTAGATTGGCTTATACAGGATCGTGAAAAGTTACAGTCATTATATATTGAAGTACTTGAAAGATTAGCACAAAATGCGACGAGACAACAAAATTATAAGCAAGCTATTTTTTATGCTGAAAGAATGATACGTGAGGATCCATTATGGGAAGAAGGTTATCGGTTGTTGATGTATAGTTACTATCAATTACAAAACCGCTCCCTTGCGTTAAAATGGTATGAAAAATGTGTGCAGCAATTAAAAAATGAACTAAATACAACACCGATGGAATCGACGATGGTAGTTTATGATTTAATAATGGGCTAGTGTATATTGGGTATCACGGGGGTGATTTTTCGCTGGGCGTTTGCGCTGACGCTTCGCTTTCGTGCAGAGCAAAGCGTCCTGGGATCGTCCAATGAGCGCTTCGCCGCGCTCCAAGGTCTCATCTTTGACGATGATCCCCATGGAGTCGCCCAGTCTCCACGCCAATCAACCGATCCCTATAAGAATAAACCGAACAACTTTTGAAGAACATTTATTTATAAAAATATTGGAGGAACTACTATGTCATTTTGTAAGGTAAGTAAGGCGAGTATTTACTATGAAATAATAGGGACCGGAACACCAATCGTTATGCTCCATGGATATTCGCCAGACCATAGACTAATGAAGGGATGTATGGAGCCTGTTTTTGCAGAAAGGGAGGGCTGGAAACGAATCTATATTGACCTCCCTGGGATGGGCAAAACGACAGACTACGAAAAGATCAATAATTCAGATGAAATGCTAGAGGCCGTAGTAGAACTAATTCACTCATTACTACCAAATGAACGTTATTTATTGGTAGGAGAATCATATGGTGGATATTTAGTACGAGGAATTTTGAGGGAGTATCATGAACAAGTTTTAGGGGCTGGGTTTATATGTCCACTGATTATTCCTAATAAACAAAGTCGAACAGTACCAGTACAAAGTATTGTTGCGGTGGATAAAGAGTTTTTATCGACATTAACGAAAGAGGAACTAGAGGATTTTAGCTCACATCTTGTTGTTTTAGATGACTATAATTGTCATCGCTATACAAATGAAGTGTTAGCAGGTCAAAGAAACGCAGATGTAGAATTTTTAGAAAAAATCCAAGGAAGCTATCGTTTTTCTTTTCCTGTAGATGAAATTTCATTTGATAAACCTTGCTTATTTTTGCTGGGTAAACAGGATTCAATGGTTGGCTATAAGGACGCTTTTGCCATTTTAGATAAATTCCCAAGAGCAGCCTTCACCATTTTAGATAAGGCCGGGCATAACTTGCAAATTGAACAAGCAACATTGTTTACGAGTCTTATGAGTGAATGGTTGGAGCGGGTAGAAGAATTTAATAATTAATCTTTAGGGCTAACTATAAGGATTCACCAAATTAGGTGAGTCCTTTTTAACTATAAATTTCTAAAAGATTCCGATAAATCGATAAAACATTCCGATAAAATCAGAAATTGTTCCGATAAAAAACAATTTTATTCCGATAAATCTCACTTTACTTCAAAAAAGGGCGGCAGCTAAGATTTGAGTACATGAAGGTCGATATTTTTTAAAAGTTGGGTGATAAATTGAAAAACTTGGTCGATAAACAATCAAAATTTCTCGATAAATCTCAAAAATGTTTCGATAAACCTTCATCCCTGGAAAAAACACACTTATGTTGTAACTAATTTGTAACTGAAGTTTTATATAGTGTTTTCATAGCAACGAAAGCGCTTTCTTTTAGTTCATTATGAAAGGGGTTTTGGGATGAGGAAGCATTGGTTATTTGTGCTTTTATTAATGCTGACGATGTTGATGGTGGCTTGTAATTCAGAGGGGACGAAGGATAATTCAACAGATAGTAAGGCTTCAGAGGATGAGACAAAAGGGACTGCTGGGGGAGGGGGCACGATTAAAATTGGTGTGCTTGCGTCATTGACGGGTGCCCTTGAGTCGTATGGGAAACAAACAAAGAATGGCTTTGAATTAGGGATTGATTATGCTACAGGAGGCACGATGGAAGTTAACGGTAAGAAAATAGAAATTGTTTATGAAGATACAGAAACAAAGCCTGAGGTTGCGGTACAAAAAGCGACAAAGCTATTAGAAGATGACAAGGTTGATTTCTTAGTAGGTTCCTCTAGCTCAGGTGATACGCTTGCTGTTCTACCTCTGGCGGAGGAATACCAAAAGATTATGGTGGTAGAGCCGGCAGTAGCGGATAGCATTACGGGCTCAGAATTTAATAAGTATATTTTCCGTACAGGTCGAAATTCTTCCCAAGATGCTTATGCAGCGGCGGCAGCGATTGCAGGAAAGGGTGTTAAGATTGCAACGTTTGCACCGGATTATTCTTTTGGCTGGGATGGGGTGAAGGCATTTAAGACTGCTGCGGAAAAGCTAGGCGCAGAAATTGTTTTAGAGGAATATGCCGATCCAGCAGCAACTGATTTTACGTCCAATTTGCAAAAAGTAATTGATAAAAAACCAGATTATTTATTTGTTGTATGGGCAGGTGCAAACTCACCGTGGAATCAAATTGCAGATTTGAAGATTCAAGAAAAGGGCATAAAAATTTCAACGGGTGCACCAGATATTATTGCATTAAAGTTTATGAATCCGTTAATTGGTATGGAAGGTTTCTCCGTTTATTATCATACGTTACCACAAAATGATATCAATAAATGGTTAGTTGAGGAACATAAAAAACGCTTCAATGAAGTTCCAGATTTATTTACGCCAGGAGGCATGTCTGCAGCCATCTCAATTGTAGATGCGCTGAAAAAATCAGATGGTAATACGGATGCAGAAAAACTTATCGGCATTATGGAAGGGATGTCATTTGAAACGCCTAAAGGAAAGATGACTTTCCGAAAAGAAGACCATCAAGCATTACAGTCGATGTATTCTATCCGTCTGGAAAAACAAGATGGTGCAGACTATCCGGTACCAGTGCTAATTCGTGAGCTTAGCCCTGAAGAAACGGCACCGCCAATTATGAATAAGTGACAATACGAGACAGATATTTTTCTGTCTCTCTTCACCCACTTTCGAATGAGAATGGGTGAAGAGAGATAGAAGTACTTGAAAGGAGAATACGATGGAACCTATTTTACGAACAGAAAACTTAACTATTCGTTTTGGCGGACACACAGCTGTCGACCAGGTGAATTTTAATATGCCGGAAAAACATTTGAAATCAATTATTGGACCGAATGGAGCTGGGAAAACAACCTTCTTTAATTTGCTTAGCGGAGAATTAAAGCCGACTGCCGGGGATGTCTATTTTAAAGGACAATCGCTTGCGCAAAAATCAGCGATTGAAAGAACGAGAATGGGGCTAGGGCGCTCTTTTCAAATTACGAATGTTTTCCCGAACCTGACAGTATTAGAAAATGTCCGTCTGGCTGTGCAATCCAAGGAGAAAGTTCGTTTCCAATTATTTCGGCATTATAAAAGTTATAAGGCGATTACAGAAAAGGCGGAGGAACTATTATCACTCGTCTTGCTTGACAATAAAAGAGATGCGCTCACGACAATGCTGTCCCATGGGGAAAAGAGAAAGCTTGAGATTGCGATGCTGTTAGCACTTGATACGGAAATCCTCTTACTCGATGAACCAACGGCAGGTATGTCCTTAGAGGAGGTGCCGACAATTTTAGAGGTGATTCGCACGATTAAAAATCAAGGTGATAAAACCATTCTCCTCATTGAGCACAAGATGGATATGATTCTAGATTTGTCGGATTCGATTATGGTGCTATTTAGTGGCCAGCTTATTGCAGATGGAACACCGGAGGACATCATGAAAAACGAAACCGTACAAAATGCATATTTAGGAGGTCTGTACGATGAACACCTTACTGAAATTAAATGATGTCCACACATATATCGGTCAATATCATATTTTGCAAGGGGTCAATTTTGAGGCAAAGGAGGGGCAGGTAAGTGTACTGCTCGGCAGAAATGGTGCAGGCAAAACGACCACCTTAAAAACGATTATGGGGTTAACACCTGCTTTAAAGGGAGAGGTAGAATTTCGCTCACAATCTATTAAAAAAAGCCCGACCTATAAAGTGGCAAAATTAGGAATAGGTTATGTACCAGAAAACCAAGGGATTTTTGCAGATTTAACCGTTGAGGAAAATATGAAAGTGGCCATGCGTAAAGAAGATACGGCTACTTTAGAGCGACAAAATTATGTGCTGGAGCTGTTTCCTGATTTGAAGAAATTTTGGAAGAAGGCGGGCGGACATCTTTCGGGTGGTCAAAAACAAATGCTGTCCATGGCAAGGGCATTTATCAATGATAGTAAATTAATGTTGATTGATGAGCCTTCTAAAGGACTAGCGCCGATAGTGGTAGAGAAAGTAATGGAGGCCATCGTTGAAATGAAAAAGCAAACGTCCATCATTCTTGTTGAGCAAAACTTTATAATGTCGAGCCGAATTGGTGATACGTATACGTTGATCGATGATGGTAGAACAGTTCACTCGGGCAACATGCAGGATCTTATCCATCATGAAGAATTAAAACGAAAATATCTTGGAATCGGATAAAAGGTGGTGTACTTATTGGAGCTATTCGTCAATCTACTCATTAATGGCCTGGCAACTGGCATGTTAATTTTTTTACTGGCGGCAGGTCTGACGTTAATTTTTGGATTAATGGATGTTTTGAACTTTGCTCATGGGGGGTTATTTGTTTGGGGGGCTTATGCTGGCATATTTACGTATATGTTCACTGAGAGCTTTCTCATTGGCGTTGTAGGTGCCATCGTAACAGGAGCTTTACTCGGGCTCATTACTGAAAAATTAATTATTACACCTGTGTATGGCAATCATATTCAGCAAATTTTAATTACATTAGGGCTGATGCTTGTGCTACAGGAGTTGATTAAAGTTGTTTTTGGTCCAAATGGTGTGGCAGTAAAAACACCGAGCTACTTAACAGGCAGCTGGGAAATTGGGGACGTTATTATTATAAAATATCGATTATTTATTATTGTAGTAGGTTTTATCATTTTCAGTATTTTTCAATACATGTTAAAGAAAACGAAAATTGGGCTAATCGTTCGAGCGGGTGTACAGGATAAAGAAATGGCACAAGCACTCGGCATTCATATAAAGCGGGTATTTTTATATGTTTTTATGGTTGGTGCGGCACTCGCAGCACTTAGTGGCATGTTAATGGCTCCGTATTCAGGTGTTATCTATGCGGAAATGGGCATGGAGTATGCGATTCTAGGTTTTATCGTTGTCGTAATCGGAGGAATGGGCAGTTTTTCAGGCTCGCTATTGGCAGCAATTTTAGTCGGTTTAGCAGGTAGCTTCATGGCTTATTATGTGCCAGTGCTATCGCTTGCAGTCAATATGATTTTAATGGCCATTGTTTTAATTTTCCGTCCACAAGGTTTATTTGCTATGAGAAAGGAGAGATCGAAATGACAATGAGGCAATCATTGCAGCATCTATGCTTTTTCCTCATAGTAGCGATTTTAGTACTTCTCCCTTTCGTTTATGATTCAAGGACGCTCATCATTTTATTAACGCAAATCTTTATTTTCGGTATTTTAGCGATGAGCTATGACATTCTCCTTGGCTATACAGGTATTGTGTCGTTCGGGCATGCGATGTTTTTTGGTTTAGGTGCCTACACAACGGCAGTTATGCTGAAACAAATGGAGCCAACACTTGCAACATTTTTATTATCAATCGTAGTCGGCATGTTGCTAACAGGCTTTATTAGCTTCTTAGTAGGATTATTGACACTGCGATTAAAAAGTCATTTCTTTGCGATGCTGACATTATCTTTTTCGGGACTATTTTTAGTAGTGGCAGAAAAATGGCGTTCTGTTACATACGGAAATGATGGTTTTACGTTTAGAGCACCCGAAATGTTTAGAGATCGAATGACGTTTTATTTCATCGTGCTAGCATGCTTAGTCGTTATTTTTATTGCGCTAAATCGTTTCGTTCACTCGCCAACTGGTCGAATTTTAATTGCTGTTCGAGAAAATGAACAACGAACAAAATCATTAGGCTATAACACCTTGTACTATAAAGTGATTGCATCAATTGTTGCTGGAACCGTTGCAAGTTTAGCAGGCTCCTTATATGCTGTGTCACTACGATTTGTCAATACGAGTGTGATGACAATGGACATTACGCTTGATGCATTATTAATGACAATTATTGGTGGTGTGGGCACATTAGTTGGACCTTTATTAGGGTCGGCTGTTATTGAATATGCCCAGCATGCACTATCGGGGTTAGCTCGTGATTATCCAATATTTGAACGATGGATTATCTTTTTTGGAATTCTTTATATTTTAGCTGTTATCTTTTTCCCAAAAGGAATTATTGGATCACTGCGCTTGATGTTTTGGAAATGGCGATTAAAGCATAAGGACCAAAATCAAACATCGGTTGTCCCGTCGCAGGAGAAGGAGCGATTTGAATGACAGTAGGCATTGTAAGCACAGGAATCTATATTCCACAAACGAAAATGACCTCTAAAGAGATTGCGAGACTTTCCAATATTCCAGAGGATATTATTCGACAAAAAATGGGCATCTATGAAAAGCCTATTCCTGGTGAGCAAGATCATACGGTTCAAATGGGGATATGGGCAGCGCAGGACGCTATACGCAAAGCTCAAATCGACCCGAAAGATATTGATGTTGTCATTTATATGGGAGAGGAGCATAAGGAGTATCCCTTATGGACTGCCTCGATAAAAATGCAGGAGGAGCTAGGGGCCGTAAATGCTTGGGCATTCGATGTGCAATTAAGATGTGGCACGACCATTATGGCACTAAAACTAGCGAAAAGCTTAATGGCGTCGGATGATTCCATTCAGACGATCCTCTTAGCTGGTGGCTATCGAAATGTTGATTTTATCGATTATGGCAATCCTCGAACACGCTTTATGTACAATTTAGCAGCTGGTGGTGGCGCTATCTTGTTACAAAAAAACTATGACAAAAATCGGTTATTAGAGGCGGATATTATGACGGATGGCTCGTTCTCAGAGGATGTAGTCGTGCCTGTCGGTGGTACAAAAAAACCTTTAACGCCTTCTGATTTAGAAAATAATTTGTATCAGCTCGATGTGATCGATCCGATTGGGATGAAGGAGCGCCTAGAGCAAAAATCTTTAAGTAATTTTTTGAAGGTAATTCGAACATCCTTGGCGAAAAGTGGATTAAATGAGGGGGATATTCGTTATTTAGCGATGCTTCATATGAAAAAATCAGCGCATGACTATATTTTATCTGAACTCGGCCTGCAGCAGGAGCAATCCATATATTTACGAGAGTATGGTCATATTGGACAGATTGACCAAATAGTATCATTGCAGCTGGCGTTAGATGAAGGCCGTATCCATGATGGAGACATCGTCACACTTGTTAGTGCAGGTATTGGTTATGTCTGGGGAGCTATTACGATTCGATGGGGATAAGGGGGAAATGCGATGTTAAAAACTGTTCAGCTATCTAATGGAGAAACGATTGCTTATCGTAAACGCCAAGGGGGAGAACGAATTTTATTACTTATTCATGGCAATATGACATCCTCCAAACATTGGGACGTTCTAATCGATGCGTTGGATGAAAAATATACAATTTATGCACTGGATTTACGAGGTTTTGGTGGTTCATCTTATCATAAACCAATTTCTGCGATGAAAGATTTTAGCGATGATGTGAAGCTTTTTGTGGACGTCATTCAATTGAAACAGTTTGACATGATTGGCTGGTCAACGGGCGGAGCTGTATGTATGCAGTTTGTCGCACAGTATCCAGGCTATTGTCAGCAGCTTATTTTACTAGCTTCGGCATCTACGAGAGGTTACCCATTTTACACGGATTTAGGTACTGGCAATCAAGCAGCATTAAAAAGGGCATTTAGCTATGAAGAAGTACTCGTCGATACATTTAAAACAAAATTAGTACAGGGCTTCTATGATTCGAAAAATGTGCAAGGCTTACAGTCGGTCTGGAACGCACTTATATACACGCATAATCAGCCTAGCCCGGAGCACTATCAGTCATATGTGGAGGATATGTTGACGCAACGAAATTTAGCTGAAGTTTATCATGCATTAAATGTCTTCAATATAAGTGCTGTTAATCATGAGGTCGCCAAGGGCACTCATGAGGTTCAACACATTACCATTCCCGTTTTAGTGTTAAGAGGGGATCGTGATTATGTCATAACAGAAGGAATGAATGAAGAAATAATGCTCGATTTAGGCACGAATGCACAATTCGTCAGTTTAAAAGACTGCGGTCACTCCCCATTAATTGATGATTTACCACAGCTTACAACTGAAATTGAAGCATTTTTAGAAATTGGAGGAAAAAATTATGCGTTTAAACAATAAAGTTGCCATTATTACAGGAGCAGCGAACGGGATTGGCTATGCTGCTGCTGAACGATTTATTGAAGAGGGTGCATTCGTTGTCATTGCAGATTTTAATGAAGAAGCGGGCATTTCAGCTGCCCAGCAATTAGGTGACCAGGCATTATTTGTGCAAGTAAATGTTGCAGATAGGGAAAGTGTCAAGAAGCTAGTGACAACAGTTATAGAGCATTCGGGTCGAGTTGATATTTTAGTGAATAATGCAGGTATTACTCGTGATGCAATGTTAACAAAAATGACGGAAGATCAGTTTCAGCAGGTGCTTGATGTGAATTTGACTGGAGTATTTCAGTGTACACAAGAAGTAATTCCACATATGATTGCTGCCGGTGGGGGGAAAATTATTAATACATCCTCTGTTAGTGGCGTCTATGGCAATGTTGGCCAAACAAATTACGCTGCCGCAAAGGCCGCTATTGTTGGCATGACCAAAACATGGGCGAAGGAATTAGGGCGCAAAGGTATCAACGTGAATGCGGTTGCACCGGGCTTTACAGAAACAGATATGGTGAAAAAAATGCCTGAAAATGTGCTAGCACAAATGCGCTCCATCGTACCACTGCAAAGATTAGGAACACCTAGAGATATTGCCAATGCTTATTTATTTTTAGCATCTGATGAGGCTTCCTATGTCCACGGTCACACGCTTCATGTGGATGGAGCAATTATGATGTGATAAGGAGGCTTTCAAGATGTTTGTAGAGCAATCCTGGATTTTAAAACGTGCAACTCTAACACCTAAACGTTTAGCATTGGTGAACTTAGAAACAAAGGAACAGTGGACTTATCAGCAATTAACAGAGGAAATCACTAAATGGAGTCATTTTTTTGAGCGCCAAAACTTGCAGGCTGGGAGTCGTGTAGCCGTATTTGCGAAAAATCATATTCAGCTTTTTGCTGTCCTATTCGCCTGCGGATTAAGAGGCCTTATTTACGTGCCATTGAATTGGCGTATGAGTACGACGGAATTAACTGATATTTTGACGGATGCTACGCCTTCTTTACTGCTTTACGATGAAGAAATAAATTGCCCTTTATCTTTCGAAAACATGCATTCCCTTCGTGTAGCTAATGAAGGAGCTACGCTAACCATTCGAGCAGTAGACCTTAATGACCCTTGGCTAATGATTTATACAGGGGGCACAACTGGTAAGGCGAAAGGTGTTGTCCTATCCTTTAATTCTGTTAATTGGAATGCGATAAATACAATTATTAGCTGGGGCTTGAGCGATAGTGATTGTACGTTAAATTATATGCCGTTGTTCCATACAGGTGGTTTGAATGCCTTATGTATACCGCTGCTAATGGCTGGCGGTACAGTTGTTATTGGTGATAAGTTTGAGGCAGAAAAAGCTCTAAAAGCGATTAATCAGTACAAGACAACGATTTCGCTTTTTGTGCCGACGATGTACCAAGCGATGATTGCGGAGGATTACTTTAAGAGCAGTAGCTTCCCTTCCGTGAAAGTTTTTTTATCAGGGGGCGCACCATGCCCGTATCCAATATATGACGCATTTTTCAAGAAGGGACTATTTTTTAAAGAGGGCTACGGTTTAACAGAAGCGGGGCCTAATAATTTTTATATTTCACGAGAGGCCGCTTATTTAAAAAAAGGTGCCGTGGGGAAGAGCATGCAATTCAATGAAGCTAAAATTATCAATAGTGCAGGAGAAAGCTGTGCACCAAACGTAGTCGGAGAGCTATTAGTTAGAGGGAAGCATATGTTTCGCTTTTACTGGAATAATCAGCAGGAGACTGAAAAAATCATTCAAGATGGGTGGTTAAAAACTGGCGATTTAGCAATGATGGATGATGATGGTGATTTTTACATTGTCGGTCGCAGTAAAGAGATGATTATTTCTGGTGGAGAAAATGTTTATCCTCAGGAGGTAGAGCAATGCATTTTACGCCATCAGCGAGTGCAAGAGGTTGCGGTGATTGGAATGGTGGATGATTATTGGGGTGAAATCGTGGTGGCCGTTATCGTTTGCCGGGATAAGCAAGATACTATATTAGAGGAAATCAAAGAAATCTGTAGTAAGTATTTAGGTCGCTACAAAATTCCAAAAAAGATTATGTTCATCGATGAATTGCCAAAAACAAGTGTTGGAAAGATCGATAAAAAAGTATTACAAATGTATGTGAAAGCTGCGAATTAAGCCAGCTGCAAAAAAATATTTACTGAATAAAGATAAAAAACGCTTGGATATCCAGGCGTTTTTTGCTGCTATTAAGCAACTTGCTGCTATGTTAAAATATTGCAAGTGAAATCAGTTTTTTACGATTTTATCAAGTATCAAGGTATAGAATTCGGAAACGAAGAAAGGGCAGTACTAAAATGGAAAACGTATCAAATGAAGAAAAATTGGAATCAATAAAATCGTTACGATCGACCATCAATAAACTCGAAAATGCCTTATCCCAGATGATTCAAAAAGGCGCAAATACTACCTTAGTAAAGAAACGACTCAAAGCTGTTTGCATTGGATTAGCAATACTAGAAAACGTTTGGCATCAAAGCCCCCATCATTACTCCCAGGAAGAATTAGCAGAGGCTCGCAATGTTCTTACTAGTTTATTTCCATCAATTGAGAAAGTATATGTAAAGTCAAAGGCTGGTAGTCCCCAAAAAACGCTTTTAGAAAGAAGAATTAAAGCGTTGGAACTAGCTGTTCTAGCGATTGATGAACTTTCCAATAAATAACTTATTCAATGGCCGCTTCTCCAATATATGGGTAAATAATTTAAACTTCCCCAAAAAATACTAGTGAGGATTGATGACAGTGGAGGCTGGACTTCTGCTTAAGGATTAGCGTCACAAATGAGAACTTACAGCGAAGTGAAGCGGCTCATTGTACCCTCTCAAGAATGCGCACAGTCGGAACAAAATCAACCTCACATTTCTCGAAACACCCTATAATGATTAAAAATGTTAATTTATTGATAATATATTGAAACTATTTATAGAATCATGTTTAATATAAATGGTTTACGTTTACATTTTATACATAATATTCCTAATTAATATGAGGAAGGAGAGACAAATTATTTGCGCACTTTTAAAATTAGCACAAAATTTAATTTGCTTTTAGTGGGGGTTATTCTTTTTTTAAGCATTATGATTGGAATTGTATCCCATATACAAGTGAAACAAATTATGCTTAATAATTTTGAGCAGAGTGTAACCCATATTTCAAAGGTCGGCTATGCACTTCTAGAAGAACGATTTAAGGGAGATTGGGCTATACAAGATGGGGAACTTTACAAAGGGGATACAAAAATCGTTAATCAGGAAGCCTTTGTAGATGAGGTAGGAGAAAGCATCGATGGCGGTGTAACCATTTTTCAAGGGTCAAAAGGACTGATCACCAACCTAAAGCTAAATGGAGAACGTTTAGTGGGCAAAGATGCTGATCCAAAAGTCGTTGAAAATGTCATGAACAAAGGGGAAACCTTTATAGGTGAAGCTGATGTAGTAGGAACGAAATATTTAACACTCTATGCACCGATTAAAGATGCAAATGGAGACATCATTGGCATGTGGTTTGTCGGTGAAACAATAGATGGGGTTAATACAATTATTTTTGCCTTTATCGGTAAGCTTCTCATTGTATTGTTCATCGGAGCAATCATAGCTGTATTAGGTAGCTTCCTTTTCACAAGAGCATTTGTGAAACCGCTTCATGAAATAAACAATCAACTACGAGATATTGCGGATGGAGAAGGAGATTTAACAAAACAGTTACAAATTAATTCCAAGGATGAAGCAGGGGAGCTAGCGCAATCTTTTAACAAAATGCTGACAAGCTTAAAAATATTAATGCAACAAATAGCACAATCGTCTAAACAAGTTGATGTATCTTCTGATGGCTTAACAACTAAATCGCAGCAAACAGCAGCTATGACGAGACAGCTAACGTCAACATTAGAAGATATAGCGGATGGTTCAAAAACGACATTACAAAGCACAAGTGATAGCCTAACTGCCATGCAGGAAATGGCCATAGGCATCCAACAAGTTGCTGAAACCGCTTCAATTGTTTCAGATGCTGCTGATTTAATGAGTGATGAGGCTACACAAGGCAATGATTCTTTGAATCGTGTATTGAATCAAATGACAATTATTAATGAATCATCTGGCAATGTAGAGGCACAGGTCCGTATATTAGGTGATCAGTCACAGCAAATTGGCAATATCGTTGATGTGATTACAAACATCGCCGACCAAACAAATTTGCTGGCCTTAAATGCAGCTATTGAAGCGGCTCGTGCTGGTGAACAAGGAAAAGGCTTTGCTGTCGTTGCTGATGAAGTTCGCAAATTAGCAGAACAATCAAAGGAATCAGCTGACCAAATAGCAACACTTATTCATTCCATTCAAAATGATACAGCCAATGTAATTTCGGCTATTTCTAGTAACTCGAAGGAAGCAGCATCAGGTATGGATGTTGTAGATGATACAAAACTGGCCTTCCACAAAATTATGCAGTCGATTAAAGGGGTTAGCACGCAGTTACATGACATCTCGGCCGTGACGGAGCAAATGTCCGCAAGTGTTGAAGAAGTTACTGCCTCAACAGAAGCAATGGCACGCATTGCGAGCAAGGCAACCGAAAGTACGGAGCACGTGACGCTAACAGCGAAGGAGCAATTAGCTTTCATAGACAATATGGCCTCTTCAGCCAAAGAGCTGGCACAACAGGCACACGAGCTTCAAAGCTTATTAAAAAAATTTCAATATTAAGGAACGTTGAAAAATGCTTGGATATCCAGGCGTTTTTCAATTTTTATAGGAAAAAGAGGGTTATTTATTTTATTGGAAAAAATGTAAAATGACAGAATTTTGCAGCGCATAGGGATTAAAGAAATTGAGGAGTTAAAACTAGTAGGTTTCGGGTTTTATGTCCTGTTGATGCAGTTCACAAAACGAGTTGAAAATTTTCACAGCAAGTAGGTGCTTTTTGGTAGATCATGATTTTGAGAAGAGGATTACTAGGTTTTGTTGAAGTGAAAAAGAACAATAATATTCCAGATGATATGGTAACGCTAATAATTTTAGACCTAAACGGGCCAATTATAAAATAATGAATATAAAACCTACAGATGGGGATTGAAGCGAATAAATAGGTTTCATAGCTGGGGATAGAGCGAAAATTTAGAAGTAGAGCTATTGGATACCATTGAATGAAAAAATCTAATGTTAAACACGAAATAAGGGGGAAATCTCTGTTAATCGTTATTTAAAAAAATAGCTTGAGCTATTCATATTTATTTTTTCATAAAGGTTCCCATAATACGAACATATCAGTAAAATAGAGTAGGTTAGGGGGACTGTATTTTGAAAGATCAACGCTTTAAAATTGCGCATCGAGAGGCGCTTATCGGTATCGGGCTTGTTATCGTTAACTTTGCGATTTGGTTTGGCTTTGCCTATGGACTTGGCTCTGGTGATCCAACAAGCTATACGTATGTATTCGGTTTCCCTGCATGGTTTTTCTATAGCTGTATTGCAGGGACAGGTTTTATGATTATATTAATCTGGGTCGTCATGAAACTCTTTTTCAAAGAAGTACCATTTGATGATGAGGAGGTGGATCAATAATGCATTGGCAAGTTATTTTTCCACTGCTATTATTTCTAGTCATCATCTTTGGTATTGGGATCTGGTCAAATAAGTATGTACGCTCTTCCAATTCATTTTTACAGGAATACTTCCTCGGTGGTCGTGAAATGGGGGGCTTTATCCTTGCTATGACAATGATTGCTACGTACGGTAGTGCAAGTAGCTTTATAGGTGGACCAGGCGTTGCATACACGAAAGGGCTTGGCTGGGTTTTGCTGGCGATGGCGCAGCTACCTGCAGGTTATTTCGTCTTAATGATTTTAGGGAAGAAATTTGCTATTATCGCAAGACGTTATCAAGCCATCACGTTAATAGATTTTTTACGAGAACGCTATAAGAGTCATGCTATTGTTATCCTATCTGCCATTAGTATTATCATCTTTTTATTTTCTGCAATGATGGCCCAATGGGTAGGTGGTGCTCGATTAATAGAATCATTAACTGGCTTAAATTATACAACTGCACTCTTTATATTTGCGATTTCGGTATTAGTGTATGTGATTATTGGGGGCTTCCGTGCTGTTGCACTAACGGATACGGTGCAAGGCTCTATTATGGTTATCGGAACCATTATTTTATTAATTGGGACAATCATCGCTGGTGGAGGAATCGATAATATTATGGCCTCACTTGTCGCTGAGAATCCGAATTTTGTGTCTCCATTTGGAGCAGAAGGTGAGTTAACGCCATTATACGTATCTACATTTTGGATTTTGATTGGTGTTGGAGTTGTGGGACTTCCACAAATCGCAGTTCGTGCTATGAGCTATAAAGATTCTAAAAGTATGCATTTAGCTATTATCATTGGCACTATTGCCATTGGGACAATTATGTTTGGAATGCATCTAATCGGTGTTTTAGCACGACCAGTGATACCGGGTATTGAAATTGGTGATAAAGTTATGCCGATGCTAACATTAAAGGTTTTACCACCATTTTTAGCTGGCATTGTTTTAGCGGCACCGATGGCAGCAACGATGTCTACAGTCAACGCATTACTAATGCTTGTAAGCTCCACAGTAGTAAAAGATATTTACTTAAATTATATAAAACCAACAGCGAATGATACAGAAATTAAGCGTGCAAGTTTTATTGTTACGACAGTGATCGGTTTAGCCGTTGTTATTTTTGCACTAAATCCACCAGATTTATTAGTATGGCTAAATTTATTCGCTTTTGGCGGACTTGAGGCAGTCTTTATTTGGACCGTCGTATTAGGACTATATTGGAAAAAAGCTAATAAGTATGGTGCTATCGCGTCAATGATTTCGGGTATGATACTTTATATAATCATTGATCGTTTTTATCCTTCTGTCTTTGGTATGCATACCGTGACAATTCCAATCGTCGCTTCCTTAGTGATATTTGTTATTGTTAGCTTATTAACAAGTCATAAATTTAAAAATGAAAAGTTGTTTATTTAAATTAGAAAACGCCGTAGTGATAGAATATCTACGGCGTTTTACATTGCAGATAATAAATGATGGATAGAATGTCCAAAATCGTGGATAGAATCTCTGGATTGATGGATGAAAGTTCGAAATGATGGTAAGAACCTCTGGAGCAAAGGAAAGAATTACTGAAGAGACGGAAAGAACCTCCGGAGCGAAGGAAAGAATCAGTGAAGCGACGGATAGACCTCCGAAGAGACGGAAAGAACCCCTGGAGTGACGGAAAGAACTACTGAAGAGACGGAAAGAACCACTGAAGCAACGGATAGACCCTCCAAATGATGGATAGAATCACCCAAAACGTGGATAGAACATTCGAAATCGTGGATAGAATCTCTGGATTGATGGATAGAAAGTTCAAAGTGACGGAAAGTCCCTATGAAGCGACGGAAAAACCTTCTCAAACGACGGAAAGCCTCTCCTGAGCAACGGATAAGACCCTCCCAAGTGACGAATAGCCTCTACTGAGCGAAGGATAGAACCCAAAAAAATCCCTCCGAAATGACAAAAGCCTCTCCAAATTAAAGAAACAGAACGCCAAAGATTGTCGACAAGCTAAGACACCGTAGAGCTAGATATCTACGGCGTTTTTTATGTAATCATAAGCATTTTTTGTTAACAACGTAATCGTTACGATAATAAATAATACGCGGACAAAGCCGCTACCTTTTTTAATCGCCATACGTGAGCCTACAAATGCACCGGCAATTTGAGCGATGCCCATTAGTAAACCATAGGCATAATGAATCTGACCTAAGTAGGCGAACATTAAAAGGCCGGCAAAATTACTTGCTAAGTTTAAAAATTTCGCGTTTCCTGCTGCCTTTAAGAAATCGAAGCCGACTAATAAAAAGCTGAAGATTAAAAATGAGCCAGTTCCTGGACCAAGAAAACCATCATAAAACCCAATTGTAAATAACAACAGCATGAATAGGACTAAGTGCGTAAACTTTAAATTTTTGACTGCAGCTACTGAACCCCAATCTTTTTTAAAGATCGTATAGACGGCAACAGCAGCAAGCATTATGAGCATAAGTGGTTTTAGTAATTCGGGATTAATCAAATGAACGGTCCATGCACCAAAAAGTGATCCCACAAAGGCTAGGGGAAAGTATTTAATAACCGAACGAATTTCTAGCTGACCAGATCGATAAAAAGAAATGGTTGATGTTAAAGAACCCATGGTGCCGGCAAGTTTATTAGTGGCTACTGCCGCTGCTGGATTTAAACCAGCAAACATAAGGGCAGGTAACGCAATTAAGCCTCCACCTCCAACGACTGCATCCACAAAGGCGGCTAAAAAACCAAAAGATATTAATAATATAACTACATTTACATCTACTTCAAATAGCATGTTTACACCTCTTTTGATAGTTACTACTGAAATAGTAACTAAATTTCACTTTGCTGTAAAGAATTATTTTTTATTGGCTTATCTTCATAGCCTTAACTTATAATAAAGGAAATGGAGGGATCGAATGGTTGAATTAATCGCGCAATTAAAAGAACTAGGATTCACAGAATATGAAGCGAAGGCCTATATTGCACTCGTACAAAATAGTCATGTTAGTGCCTATCAAGTAAGTAAAAACTCCGGTATCCCTCGTGCAAGAATATACGACATACTTGATGTACTTGTTGAAAAAGGGTTAGTACTGAAAGAAGAAACGGCAGATCAAACGATATACTCTTCCATTCCCGTCGCTGTGTTTTTACAGCAAATTCAGCAACGTTGGCAATCGAATTTCACATCGATTAGTGATCAATTAGAAAAATTAGAAGTAAAAGAGCAGGAAGCGGAGCATAAAGTTGTCACGATAAAAGGAAAAGAGGCAATCGTCAATTATTGTCAGTCATTATTAAAAAAAGCGGAGAAAAAAGTCATATTATCGATGTGGGAAGATATGTATGGGGAATTACGAGAAGCTATACAAGAGGTCCCACAGCATATTCCGATTCATGGTATTACATTAAATGTGGATGAAAATGTTTCACCCTTAGATCAGCATCGAACTACACAATATACGAGAAAAACTTCTACGCCACATTGGTTTATTTTGTCTGTAGATGGTCAAGAGATGATTTATGGTCACTCTCCGGCAAAACACGAAACGGCTTTTATTACCAATGATCCTGTTCATATTTATTTATTAGAGGATTATATATGGCATGACGTGCTTATTAATCGCCTTTTAAAGCGCGATGATACGGAGCTTGAGGAATGGATTACGAAAGAACGTAAAGCATTTTTCTTAGAATGAAAGTATTGAAAAAGAATCTGCAAGCCGTCATGTACATTACATAAGGCGAGCAGATTCTTTTTTTCGTTAAATATTAATAAAATACTTTATCAACATTGTATTTAGCGCGGAATGAATTGATCGCGTACGTTTCATAAATTTCACGTTCCATTGGATCTTCCACTTCATACACTTCAATTTTGAAAATTTCATCACGATGATTTTTCATCGGTGACACATTGTCCTCAAAATGCTTTTTAATACGTTGACGAATTTTACGTGCTTTACCTACAAATAAAAGTTCGTTCTCTTCATTGTAGAATAAGAAAATACCACCGTTTTCACGAGTGATTTTATGGAAGTCGATAAAACCATGGTATGGTGTGATTGGTACATCTCCTGGCTTTAAATCTTGTTCGCGTTGGCGAATTACTAAATCTGGTTTTGGAAAATCAATTTTAATCAAACTATTCACGTTCCTCTCTGTTACTAAAGGTATATGTTAACATAAGTACAGCATGTTTACCATCAAATAATGAATGTCAACATTCAAGTTTAGTGTTAAACAAATGACATCATGACATGCATGGTTAATAACAAAATATTCTATGTATTATTGATATTCTTAATTGTTCATGTTACAATTCTTTTTAATTAAATATTCTTATCATGAGAAGTTGAGGGATTTGGCCCGATGACGCTTCAGCAACCTCTAACGAAAGTTAGAAAGGTGCTAATTCCAGCAAAGGATTTTTCCTTTGAGAGATAAGAGTGGACGTGGAAAAATCCTTCTCATTCTATCTCATATGGAATGAGGGGGATTTTTTAATTTTTCATCATTTGATATTTGAGCTTTGCGCAGGGCCCGTGCATTGATGTTACAAAAGAAATAAAAGAGAGGGGAATGCAAGATGCCAATTAATATTCCGAAAAACTTACCAGCTGGAGAACATTTACGTGAGGAAAAAATCTTCGTTATGGAAGAGGACAGAGCGAAGACGCAACAAATTCGTCCGTTAAATATATTAATTTTGAACTTAATGCCAGAAAAAGAAAAAACAGAGCTGCAATTACTTCGTTTATTGGGGAATACACCGTTACAAGTAAATATTACATTTTTAAATACAGCTACGCATGAATCGAAAAATGTCAGTAAATCACATTTACAGTTATTTTACACGACCTTCAATCAAATCCGTCATCGCCGTTATGATGGTATGATCATTACAGGTGCACCAGTAGAAAAAATGGAATTTGAAGAAGTGAACTACTGGCAGGAAATTTCAGAAATTATGGATTGGTCTAAGACAAACGTAACATCGATTTTACATATATGTTGGGGTGCACAGGCGGCGTTATACCATCATTACGGTATCGGTAAAATTGGACTTCCTGCTAAATGCTCAGGTGTATATTCTCATGTCATTACGGATTTAACAGTGGATTTAGTACGTGGCTTTAGTGATTCATTTACGGCACCACATTCACGATATACATCCGTATCAATTGATGAAGTACTTAGCCATCCTGATTTACGATTACTCTCTTATTCTGAAGATGCTGGTGTTTTTATTGTGCAATCTAAGGATAATAAAAACATTATGATTACGGGCCATCTTGAATATGATGCAACGACTTTAGCTGATGAGTATAGTCGAGATGTTGCGAAAGGATTAGATATTGAGGTACCAGTGAATTACTTCCCACATGATAATCCTGCAAATGAACCGATTAATACGTGGCGTGCCCACACACATTTATTATTCTCAAATTGGTTGAACTACTACGTTTACCAAGAAACACCATATGAATGGGATTTCGTCGATCAAATTGAATATCATATTTAATGCCATTTAATAGCAATAAAAAATGATGACCTTGATAGGAGAAGGTCATCATTTTTTAACTATCTATTATGCTAGATACTTTAATCACCGGGGAGTCCCCTAGTCTCCATTTCATGGAATCAAATGATTTCACAGAGTGTCAAAACCCTTGATATAGGGTTTTGGCACTTTTTTAATTTCATCCAATTTCACCGGTTTTCATTCAAATCTAGTCATTTCTAGTCAAAACTAAGTCAAAAACTTAACCTTCTTATAGTGTAAACAAAATGCCGTATGGTTTCCTTGTTTATTAGTTTGATGGATGGTGAAAAAAGTGGATAAATGGATGGTGATAGAATCCTAAGACCTATTATAATAAAAGTGTTTTTATTGTAATAGGACTTATATAGGTTGAAAGATAATTGCAACAACGTCTATTTGATAATACTGCTGCGGATATGGCATCTGTTGAAGAGTTCATCAAACGTCGTCATATCCTTCACTGCTATTTAGCTGACCCAGCATATGGTGAAGGATTTTTTGAAGCAGGATGAACAACAATCGGGCGCAATTCTTGAAGATGAATTGTGCCTTTTTCAGCAATAGGGCCATATTCTTAAATAACCAATTAGACTTTATACCAAAGATATTATGAATAAATGTACTTAAGCTAACGATGCAGATTTAATAAAGACTGATACATTTCAAATAAAATAAATATTTTTCTTTTCATTATGACCTTATCTTCGCCTTTTTAAATAGTGTATTGTATATTTTGGTAATTCGAGGGGTTAATTTTATTATATTTAAATAATTATTTTTGGGATAAAAAACCAATTATAGAAATTATGTAAATCTGAAAAAAGAAAAAAATTTGACTATTTTTTGTTTAGGGTGTAAAACTAGCTTTAACTTTTACATGGAGGATGATGGCAGTGAAGTACCAAACAATGAATATTAATGGCAGTGAATTACATTTTGCAGATTACCCAGGTGAGAAAGGTACTATTTTAGCGGTACATGGATTGACTGGGAATCATCTGCAAATGCATTATTATGCGGAGCTATTAAAAGGTGAATATCGTTTTATCTCAGTAGATTTAAAAGGCCGTGGCAATAGTGGACCTGCTTCAGAAAATACTGGAATAGAGTTACATACTCAGGATATTTTAGCCTTGATTGATACATTGAATATTAATCAACCAATTTTAATGGGTTATTCAATGGGGGCGTTTATTATGGCGAATGTTGCTAGTAAACGCAGTGATGTCAAAGGGGTTATATTGCTTGATGGAGCTGCAACTTGTACAGATCACCAACGTCAAATCGTCGAGCCTTCACTTGGACGTATTAGTAAGCAGTACGAAACAGCTGAATCTTACATCCAAGAAATTAAAGGGATTTATGGACGTCTTGGGGTCGAGTGGACTGAACATTTAGCGAATGTAGGAAACTATGAGATTGTGAAAAAAGGTGAGCATTGGGAAAATAAATCTAATGAAGAGGAAATACGTCAAGACTTCCAAAGTTTTTATGACTATAAACCTGAAAAAATCTTTAAAAATGTGGAATGCCCAATCCTTTTAATTCATTCAACTGGTGAAATTGGAGCTATGCCTGCATTATTTTTAGCTGAGTCTTATGCTGAAGCACTAAAAAACGCCAAAAATATCTGGAAGTATACATCTAACAGTAATCATTACACATTGGTTTTCGAAGAAAGAAAAGATGTTAACCCAGTGATTCAACGTTTTTTAGAGAGATTATAAAAAAATAGTTGCAAATTTTATAATTTTGTGTAAATAATAAATTAACCAAAATTAAGTGCCTATCGAGCAGTCGTAGAAAAATGACCTTTTTTTACTTTCCCTGCTTGACTGTTGGCTACACTTTTTCTAACGTACGGTAAAACCCGTGCTTTAGGGGAGGTGTGGCCTTTTTTAATTCAATTTTATACAAAAAAGGGGAGTTTCTAAATGGTAACAGGCTTAGAGTATTTCAAAAAAGTTTATGATGTTGTACCAGGATGGGTGCAGAAAATGCACGACAATCATCCTGAAATGCTAGATCATTATACAGCGCTTCGAGGTGCAGCAATGGCACCGGGAGTACTGTCTGTGAAAGAAAAAGACATACTGTTAGTCGGTATGAATGCGGCAAGATATTATGCACGTAGTATGGTGTACCACACGAAAGGAGCTATAGATGGTGGTGCCACACTAGAAGAATTAATTGAATACTTACTTGTAGCATTTAACTACGGTGGAGAAAAAGCGCTACAAATTGGCTTGCAGTCATTTGAATATGCCTTAGAGTTAATGAATACTGATGTTGATAAAATTTCACATGAAGCGTCAATATTCGATATTGTGAAGTACTACAGTACATTTGCTTCGACAGAGAAAAGTAAAGCATATTTTGAAAAATTACTTTCTCTTTTGGTAGCAAAAGATGAAAACGCTTTAAAGACGGAGTTACTTAACGGTAATGTAGTGTCCACACAAATGAAATATATCCTTATGACAGGAATTTATACAACAGTTTTAAAAAATAAAGAAACAGATTATTGGGCTAAAAAATCGCGAGAAGTAGGTGTAGTGGAAGAGAAACTAGCAGAGCTTGGCTATATTTGCTTACTAACAGCAGGTATTCCTGCTTGGTTTGAAATAAGTGACGCCCTGATTAAAAAATAACGGAGTGAGTATGATGAAAATTTATGAATCTGTAGAGCA
This sequence comes from Lysinibacillus sp. CNPSo 3705, assembly GCF_028674935.1. NCBI lineage: Bacteria > Bacillati > Bacillota > Bacilli > Caryophanales > Bacillaceae > Lysinibacillus > Lysinibacillus sp. CNPSo 3705. Next base: position 69,042 of record NZ_JAQZSD010000004.1, read on the forward strand.
TGCATTATCATGCGTAGAAAGCGGACAAACAATTATGGTTGGTGGATTTGGTTTAGTTGGTGGTCCATTAACTTTAATTGATGCCCTTGTTGAACTAGACGTAAATAATTTAACGATTATTAGTAATAATCTGGGGGAAAAAGGAAAAGGCCTTGGGAAATTACTAGAACAAAAGAAAGTAAAAAAGGCGATTGGCTCATATTTTACTGGAAACCGGGATGTAGGTGAGGCATTTCAACGCGGTGAAATTGAGATTGATTTATTGCCTCAAGGTACTTTAGCTGAATCCATTCGAGCAGGAGGTGCAGGGATTGGTGGTTATTATACAAAAACATCTGTAGGTACAGATTTAGCAAGGGGCAAAGAAACAAAGATCATAGATGGTGAGAAATATGTGTTTGAGAAGGCGCTGAAGGCGGATGTTGCTATTATTCGAGCATACAAGGCTGATACGCTCGGTAATTTAGTGTATTACAAAACAGCTCGTAACTTTAATCCTTTAATGGCGACAGCGGCCAAAACAGTAATAGTTGAGGTGGATGAGGTTGTAGAAGCAGGTGAATTAAAAAGTGATGAGATCATTACCCCGCATCTATTCATAGATCGAATTATTGTAGCGAAGAAGATTTTAACGAGGGAGGGCGTAATAGAGCATGGTTAATGCAATTCAAGAGCTAATAGCGGAAAGAGCTGCAAAAGAAGTACAAGATGGACAAATTATTAATTTAGGAATTGGTATTCCGACACTGGTAGCAAAGTATGTTGACAATGACAATGTCTACTTCCACACAGAAAATGGCATGCTCGGAGTGGTAGGGGTTGATGAAAAGGATATTGACCCAAATGTAGTAAACGCTGGGAAGATGCCAGTTGGAGAAGCCATTGGTTCATCCTTTTTCAATAGTGCAGAATCATTTAGTATGATACGCGGTGGCCATGTAGATGTGGCAATCTTAGGTGTGCTTCAAGTAGATGAGCATGCACGTATCGCAAACTGGGCAGTTCCAGGGAAAAATATTATTGGTGTTGGCGGTGCAATGGATTTATTAATTGGAGCAAAAAAGGTCATTGTCACAATGTCGCATACTTCAAAGGACGGAAGAAGCAAGATTTTAAAGGATTGTACATTCCCGATTACGTCAACAAGAAGTGTGGATACGATTATTACAGAGTTAGCCGTTTTCAATTACCTCGATGGACAATTATATTTAGTCGAATTAATGCCAGGAGCTACATTAGAACAAGTAGAGACAAGTACGGAAGCGAGTTTCGTTAATATGTTGAAATAGGAGGGAAAATCATGAGAGAAGTTGTTATTGTAGATGGTGTTCGTACTGCAATTGGTAAATTAAGTGGTTCATTAAGGAATGAGACAGCAGATTTTCTTGGTGAGAAAGTTATCCGTGCGCTTCTAGAACGAACAAAGTTAGATTCAGGACTAGTTGATGAGGTGATTTTAGGACAAGCAAAACAAAGTGCGGATCAATCAAATGTTGCACGTCTATCCTCATTACGAGCAGGGTTACCGATTTCTGTGCCTGGTTATACGGTACATCGCCAATGTGGCTCAGGTCTACAGTCCATAAATAATGCAGCACAACAGATAGCACTTGGCTACAGCGAAATTATTATTGCTGGCGGGACAGAATCTATGAGTACAGCACCTTATTATTTGCGAAACGCTCGCTATGGATATGGTGTTGGAAATGCTTCTATTTTAGATCCGAATACAGAAAGTCAGCCAGGGTCTCAACCCTTTGAAGTATATGGTATTTCCACAATGGGGGAGACAGCGGAAAATTTAGCAGAGAAATATTCGATTGCACGTGAAGAGCAGGATGCCTTTGCACATCGAAGCCAAGAGCGTACAACATATGCAATACGGGAAGGGTACTTTGCCCAACAAATTGTACCTTATGAAGTGAAAAAACGAAAAGAAGTGGAGATTTTTAAAATAGATGAGCATCCATTTTTAACGAGTGAGGAAAGGTTAGGAACGTTAAAGCCTGTTTTCCGTAAAGGTGGTTCAGTCACAGCTGGGAATAGCAGTGGTCGTAATGACGGCGCATCTGCATTGTTGCTAATGTCGAAAGAAAAGGCAGAAGAACTTGGTTATAGACCAAAAGTAAAAATACTAGCACAAGCGGCAGCGGGGGTAGATCCATCAATTATGGGAATTGGCCCAGTACCCGCTACATTGAAAGCCTTACAACAGGTAAATTTATCGATTGATGACATTGATGTAATCGAACTAAATGAAGCATTTGCAGCACAATCAATCGCAGTAATAAAGGAGCTTAATTTAGATATAAGTCGAGTAAATCCAAATGGTGGTGCTATTGCAATGGGGCACCCTATTGGCGCAACAGGTGCCATTTTAATGACAAAGCTTATCCACGAGCTAGAACGAACAGGAAAACGTTATGGGTTAGTGACATTATGCATAGCAGGGGGGCTTGGTATTACTACCGTCGTTGAAAATTGCCACGCATAACTATGCACCGAGTAGTTTGTTAAACTCGGTGCTGAAAAATTAATAATCCTTTTGGATTTTTTCTAAATAACGTTTTTGCGCAGATTTTAAAGCAACTACCACTGAGCCACTTGAAGGCGCATAGTAGTGCTCATCAACACGTTTGATTAATTCATCAATGTTGGCTGTAAGATCAAAGCCAACTAGCATACGCTTAAAAAAATCTTGCGCAAGACCTGTGATAAATGTGAATTCTGCATCAATAATTTGATGGGTCTCTTTATCAATTTCTAACACAATGCCAGCATGTTTGTACATTTCGTACATGGATGTGCCTTGGGGTGCTTTTGCATAAGCGGTCACTAATATACTAGTTAATTTTTGCAAGGAAAAGACCTCCGAAATCTATAGATTGTGATTATATTTTATCATGTTTTATCGCTTTAGGGATACTTCCCAAAAATTTCTTAGTCGTAAACATCAAGGGGGATATAGTATGGAAAAGTTAACGAATTTTTTCACAGAAATAATGAAAAAGTATTTACCAGATCCATTTGTCTTTGCAATTGGACTTACATTATTGACATTTGTTTTAGCTCTAGTTGTTGAAGATGTTAGCTTTGTAGATTTAACTACAGCATGGGGTAGCAGTTTTTGGGATCTCTTAGCATTTACAACACAAATGGCTGTTATCCTTGCTATGGGCTATGTACTAGCAACAGCGCCCATTACTGATAAATTTTTAAATAAACTTGCAAGTATGGTTCATACACCAAAAATGGCAGTAATTGTGGCGACGCTTGTCGGTGGTATTGGTAGTTATTTAAACTGGGGCTTTGGTTTAGTAGTTGGTGGAATTATAGCGAAAAAACTAGCTTTAAAGGTTAAAGGGGTCCACTATCCGTTAATTATTGCAGCAGCTTATTCTGGCTTTACTTTTTATGGTTTAGGTTTGTCGGCTTCTATTCCGATTTTGATTTCAACACCTGGTCACTTTTTAGAGGATGCAATGGGCTTGGTTTCACTTTCTGACACAATCTTTAGTGTACCAATGATTTTAACAACAGTTGTACTTTTAATCACATTGCCTTTATTTAATGCGATGTTACATCCAAAAAATCCAAGCAATATTGTTGAGATTGATCCGGCATTATATGCAGATCAGCCAAAAGCGAAACTAAACTTATTAGAAGAAAATACACTAGCGAACAAATTGAATAATAGCCGTATTTTAGCCTATACAATTGGTGTGTTAGGGTTAGTTTATATTGTCATTTATTTCACAAATGGTAATTCGTTAAACTTAAATATTTTAAACTTCATTATTTTATTCTTAGGAATTATTTTATTAGGAACGCCTGCACGTTATGTTGAGCATTTAGCAGATGGTATTAAAACTATTTCAGGGATATTACTTCAATTCCCGTTCTATGCAGGTATTATGGCGATAATGGCTGCATCGGGATTAGTGGACACAATTGCCAAAATCTTTGTAGATTTATCCACTGAACATACACTACCGTTTTGGGGGTTAATAAGTTCCTTCTTTATTAATTTCTTTGCACCTTCTGCTGGTGGACACTGGACTGTTCAAGGTCCATTTATGATTGAGGCAGCTAAGGAGTTAGGGGCATCTTTATCAGAAACATCAATGTCTGTTATGTTAGGGAATGCATGGAATGATTTAGTTCAGCCATTTTGGATTTTACCAGCGTTGGCCTTATCTCGCTTAAAGTTAAAAGATATTATGGGTTTCCTTGTTATGATTATGTTCTTTGTAGGCGTTATTTACATTATTGCAACTTTAGTCTGGTCATATTTATTTTAATAGTTAGAAGTTCTAATTGGATTAAATACTAACAGTTCTAGTTTAGTCTAGGGGGAATATGAATGTCCAATATGTTTCAAGCACTATTAAAAAATGGCCAATTAGGTAGTGACTGAACTGAACCTTGAATAGTGGACACTTAAAAAAAAGTGCCTCTATTCGGGGTTTTTGTGTTTTTTAAACTGAAAATCTCATTATATTAAACTTTACAAATAAAGAACGGGGTAACATCATGAGTAAAATTATTTTTAATGAACATCAAAGAAAACAATTTGAGGCGAATCCCAAATGTGGTATCCGTTTCAGATCGTTCCATTCAATATCAACCAGCATTTAAAATCAATGCGGTCAAAGAAAATTTAGCTGTAAGGGGCCAGCACCAATTTTTACGGAAAGTGGCTTTATTTTAAAATTGGAGAACAAGGCTCTTTAGAAGAACGTCGGGATAAGAACGGCAGATTGTCCCACTTCTAACCCGCTTTCAGCTGGTAAAAGAATTGAAAAGGCACAAGCACGTATCAAATTATTTAGAGGCGGAATTAGTGCTTTTAAAAAGCTAGACGAGCCCGGGAGGCGGCGAGGAAAAATTCTAGCACTATAATCTATGCCCCCCGCAGCCTTGATATAATAACATTCTGAGATGGTTGGTTCGACTCCCGTCGTCTCCACTCCAATCAACAAATGCCGCCCACATTTTTTGATGATGAACCACTATGCTTTTAATTGTCTGTTGATTTCCCGTTCGTATCACTGTTTGGGGTATTGCCAATATCACTATTACTTTGACTCTGAGTAGAATTATCGCTATTGCTGTTGCTTTGATTCTGAGTAGAATTATCGCCATTGTTGTTGCTTTGATTCTGGGTAGAATTATCGCCATTGCTGTTGCTTTGATTCTGAGTAGAATTATCGCCACTGCTGTTGCTTTGATTCTGAGTAGAATTATCGCTATTGCTACTGTTTTGACTCTGAGTAGAATTATCGCCACTGCTGTTGCTTTGATTCTGAGTAGAATTATCGCCACTGCTGTTGCTTTGATTCTGAGTAGAATTATCGCCACTGCTGTTGCTTTGATTCTGAGTATAATTATCGCTATTGCTATTGTTTTGACTCTGAGTAGAGTTATCGCCATTGCTGTTGCTTTGATTCTGGGTAGAATTATCGCCATTGCTGTTGCTTTGATTCTGAGTAGAATTATCGCTATTGCTGTTGCTTTGACTCTGAGTGGTGTTTTCGTTATTGTTGCTACTCCCATTTTGAGAAGAATTTCCGTTATTACTACCACTTTCACTCTGTGTACTGCTATCACTTTGTGTAGTATTTCCTTGATTACCATTAATTTTGCGAATCATTGTGACTAGTAATAAAACCAATGGTAATAAAATCATTAAAATAAAGGAGAATATAGGCCAGATATCTCTATTGTAAATATCTGAATGAATAATATTAGGATGAACAATTTGTGAAAGTCCAAGGATAATCATGCCGAGTGGAAAAATGAGCGGTCGATGATTTTTAATGTTAAATATTTGTGCGATACCAATCACCGAAGCATAAAAATACATAAAAGTTCTAATATAAATAGATATTACCCACATGGTAGCCATAATCACTTCAATACGCTGCAGAAAATCCCCAATCGAAATTCTTTGAGCTAAAGAATAACTAGGAAATGTCCTAGAAGCAGTATTTGCCGGACCTAGGACAAGGATAGATAGTGTGATGATCGTAATTAAGACAATCCCTCCCAAAATTGCGCCAATGTAAAATCCTTTTTGTGCAGATTTTTGGACGTTTACTGCGGAAGGGAAAATCATTAATAATACAACAAGCGGGAATGAAAAAAGACTTATAAATCGAATCATACTAAAGAATAATGATCTTTTTGGTGTTTCCATTATTGGCTGTATATTTTCTATCTGGATGGATGGTGCAATACAAATGACAAAGAAAATAAAAATTAAAATAAAAATGGGACATAGTATTTCTGCAGAACGGGCAAATACCTCAATACCTAAAAATGCAGCATATATAATGATAATGCTGAACATAAATGCAAATGCCATCGTAGGTGTTTCTGGCATAATTTCCGTTTTCATGAAAATCCCAATGAAATATAATAATTCACCGGCAGAAAGTAAACATATAATAATAAAGCCAATTGCAGTGAATTTTCCAAAAAAACGACCTAATATCTTTTCATTAGCCTCTACAAATGTAAGGGTAGGTGTTCTATTTCCTAAAGCAACGAAAAGTTTTACTATGGGCAAACTTAAAACGACACCAATGATTGCTGCAATCCATGCATCTTGCTTTGCTTCGCTTGTTACACTTGCAGGGATAATTAAAATGGCTGTGCCAATTGAAAAGAGAAGGGTAATGATCATAAATTGTCTTGAACTAATTATTTCTTTTTCCATCATGAACGATACCCCTTTCTTTAACATAAAGTTGCCTTATTACTTTGTTAGGGAAATGAATAAATCCTTTATTGGTGAAAAAATAAAGGTAATTAAATCTATTGGGCTCGGTATTTTGAACCTTAATAAGACCGCAACATTTAATGCAGCACCTAGCATTAAAAAAATCGAAAAAATAACGATTGTTTTCGTTTCTTTATTTTTGTTTAATTTTGGAATGAAGACAAAGGCTATAACAGCTGTAATTAATAGTATAAAAAACGTCATAATCATAGATTATTCTCCCTTCGGCTTCTTCACTAATGAGTTTTCCATCGTCCCTAATCCTTGTGTGTTCACATGTACTTCAACTTTAACTGGAACCTCTTGAAATATAGTTAGCCAGTCTTTTTTTATTTTTTTCCACTCTTTCGGATTTGTGCGATGAAGTTCTGAACCAAATCCAAAAATATCGACCCGATAATTTTGCTGAACTGTTTTAATTGTTTCTTCGATTCGTTTTTTAATAAGCTCTTCTGTTTTTTTATTGATGTAGTGAATCGATTTTTGTTTAGTAAGGTCTATAGTACATTCAACTTCTCCGACATTTTGGCTAACATCTATAAAAACATTGATTTTTGGTGCTCCATTTTCAAATTTACCTTTTATTTTCGTCTTTGAGTGCGTAATCTCTGTTGATACAGTACCTTCCTTAGGGCAAGCAAGAATTTCAATTGTACTGTCTATTTTGTCCTTTAAAAAACCTAGACTTCTACTATCTTCTTCTGATAAAACCCCAATGAATTTATCTTCTTTAAAAACCCCTAAGCCCGCATACTTCAATACTACAGAAGACTTCGATTTTCTAACATTCGATGGATCCTTTCCCGCACTTTTATCTCCATGTATTTCAATGGCAGACATGACTACACTTGTTTCTTTGTTATTTAAAATATTGATTAATTCATCAATTTTAATGGATTGTGTTGTACCCCAAGTTTTCTCTGACGTTTTAAGAGAATTTAGTAATTTGTTAGCTGGAACTTTTTCGATAGGTGTTAATACGTTTAAAACTTCGTCGGCAGTCGCGTCATGAGCAACAATGACGTCGAAGTCATTTCTGAATTCATGATCTCTTGATACTAAATCTAAAGGTTCGGCCATTCCCTCTTTTGCCAATTCATCACCGAGTACAACGATTTGAAGGTGAGCGAAATAAAGTTTTCTAGCTGTTACTGTTGTCATTTTTCTAATGGCCTCAAAGACCGTTTTTCCTTTTGAATGATAGGTAATAACGGGGGACCGTCCTGAAGTAGGCTGTTTGGAGGAGATTTCACCAGGATCTACAACTTGAACAGTTATTTCATACTCATTATCTACCTTATCTATTCCTAATGCGGCGACAATGGCTAATTCATTGAGTTCTCGCTTACTCCAGCAACCACTTAAAAGTAAAGTAAGAATCATTAGTAAACATATTGCCTTATATTTTGACATGGTTTATTCCTCGTTTACACATTCTTTTGATTCCTTTTTTTTGTATTAAAATATTTATGACCTCTGACAGTATTTTTTTGACTAATTAAGCGTGGTCGAGTCAATAATGCTCTTCGTGGGAACAACACAAGGGCATCTTTTTGATCGTCTACAATTAATGGCCCGAATGGACTTAAATATGGAACACCGAAAGTTCGTAAACTGCATAAGTGTAGAAGAATGATCATCAGGCCAAACATCACACCAAACAATCCAACAATTGCTGCTAAAATCATTAATGGGAAACGAAGCGCACGGACTGTATTGGATAAGCCATAAGCAGGGAATAAAAAGCTACAAATGGCTGTTAATGCCACAATAATGACCATTACAGCTGAGACAATTCCTGCTTCTACAGCAGCTTGCCCGATTACTAATGTTCCAACAATGGATACGGCTGGTCCAATCGTTCTTGGCATTCGAAGACCTGCTTCTCTTAACACCTCAAAGGCAACCTCCATGATGAGTGCCTCTACAACGGCAGGGAAGGGGACGCCTTCTCGTTGAGATGCAATACTTATTAGCATAGGAGTTGGTAGCATTTCTTGATGGAAGGTGGTGATCGCTACGTAAAGTGATGGCGCTACCAAGGCTAGGCTAATTCCAAAAAATCTCAATAAACGTACAAGAGTACTAATCATCCAATGCTGATAATAATCTTCAGCAGATTGTAAAAAGGATGTAAATAGAGCTGGGACAACTAGGACAAACGGTGAACCGTCCACTAAAATTGCAATTTTTCCGTCTAATATTTCACCAGCAATAACATCAGGTCGTTCAGAATTATAAACTGTAGGGAATATGGTCGTTTTAGAATCTTGAATAAAATCTTCAATGTAGCCGCTTTCTAAAATACCATCAATGTTAATTCGATCTAATCGGGAAAGAACCTCCGCTACTATTTTGTCATTCGCAATGTCATTTAAATACATAACAGCAACATCCGTTTTTGTTACTTCACCGACAATACGGGACTTGATCCAGAGATTCGGACTTTTAATTTTCCGACGGATCAGAGCCGTATTCGTACGCAATGTTTCCGTAAAGGCTTCCCTTGGACCTCTAATGACCGACTCTGTTGAAGGCTCCATAACAGCCCTATCTTTTGCACCTTTTGTACTTGTTACAATTCCAGTTGAAGATTCATCTAATAAAATGACCGTATCACCATTCAATATCGAATTGTACAGTGTTGAAAAATTGAAAATATCATTAACATCGCCGACTGTTAAACAAGAATCTCTTAAATAGCGAATAATCTTGTCTATTTCTGTCTCATCACTTGCCTCAATATCAAGCTTTAGTTTATCAATTACAGCATTAGAAATGGTTATTTTATCGGATAAGCCATCTACATAAATGATTGCTAACGTATATTGTTCAGCTTTTCCAATGGTAACTTCTCGTATGACAAGGTCATTACTATTTCCAAGTGTATTTTTAATTATTTTCAAATTTTGTGAAAGAGAACTATACAATTGGTCATTGTTTTGGGAGGTATCCGTAATTTTAGAAATAGACATTTTCATTTCCTCCTCAAGATTTTACATAACTATAGAATGTACAACTTTGAAAGAAGATAAACTAAGGTTGGAATAGATTCAAAAAAAAAACAGTGTTCCCTTCGTTTTCAAACGAAAGGGAACACTGCTTTATTTTTTATACTCATATTTTAATTCGTCATTTGTAATATCCACATCTACATATAAACTGTGATTATTGAAAAACCATAAATCTTTTTCATCTATATAGTAAGTAACATCGTCAATAACTTTCTTAACACCAATGTTGAATGGTTCTTCGCGTGTCATACCTAGGGAAAAGCCTTCGTGAAAAGGACTGGAACCACCATATCTAGCATAAAAACGAATCGTATCTCCGGAATCTACTTCCATCTCTTGTTTGAACCATTGTAGGGCCTCATCTGTTAGTACAATATTCATTAGAATGCTCCTCTCTATATTACAACCATTTCACTTTTGGTTCAGTACCATTTTTAATGCGTGCAATATTTGCTCGGTGACGGTAAATGATAAAGGTAAATAAACAAGCTATTAAAATACCTAACGCAAAGTCGCCTGTAACAAAATAATAACCGATTGAATAAATAAGTGCTACTAAAGCGGCAATCATGGAAGTTAAACTTACAATCTTTGTAATTTTTAATGTTACAATAAAAACAATAAATAATAAGACAAAAAGAGGCCATGAATATCCTAAGAGAACGCCAGCTGATGTTGCTACCGCTTTCCCTCCGCGGAAACCTGCAAAGATTGGGAACATATGACCAATAACGGCTACTAGTCCAAGTATTAGCGAATGGATAGTGACATCAGAGAATAGCGGAAGAGCTACAAGTAATACGGCTGTTGTACCTTTTAAGACATCCATAATCGTTACGATGATTCCTGCTTTTTTTCCTAAAATACGAAAAGTATTTGTCGCACCTAAATTACCACTTCCATGTTGACGAATATCAGTTTTATAAAAAATTTTGCCTATCCATAACCCAGAGGGGATCGAGCCGATTAAATAAGCACATAAAATAATAAGTCCATTTAGCATATTTGGACTCCTTTCATTCATTGATTAACACTTGGTACTAATAATATGTAATAAATATTCTACACTTTTTCTCTATAATCTACAATGACATGAAGGAGATTTCTTCGTGTATCTTGAATTCATTACAAAAGATAACTATTTTACAAGGATTTTTATATGTATATGACTTTAGGTTAGTCTTTTAGACATGATTCATATAGGCAGCATGAAAGCCCTTTCTAAAAATATAGGTAAAAAGGCAATTTTGTCAATCACCCATTCCTTTGGTAGAATAGAAGTCTATCTTTAATTTCTAGAGTAAACTAGTACGAATTTCTTTAGACAGAAGAAACCCATTTATTACTGTACCTGTATATTTTTCAGAGAAAAGTCAAATGCTTTTGAATGAAAGTCAAAGCCCTCAGCGATTCGTAGCGTTTTGAAAAAAAGTAATGATCAGTGCAACTAAAACTTACTGCCCTGCGTCAAAGGAAGAGAAGAGTTCTTAATACATATTGGAGCAATTATTGCAAATTTTTCTTCCGGTAAAACAGATCAAAACGATGAAGCTGTGAGGATTTTTAAAAATTTTTTGGGCCTGTCACTAGATATTGTTAGGAAATGCTATTATTATTAGGAAGAGAATATAAATAGAACATGCGTTTGTTTTTTGGAGGGGAAATTTTTTGGCGAATAAACAGTCACCAAGCGTCTATAATGATGACGCCATTCAAGTATTAGAAGGATTAGAAGCGGTACGAAAACGACCCGGCATGTATATCGGTTCTACGGATGGCCGTGGACTTCATCACCTAGTATATGAAATCGTTGATAATGCGGTGGATGAAGCTCTGGCTGGCTTTGGTTCTCATATCATTGTCACTATTCATAAAGATCAAAGTATCAGCGTTCGAGACTTCGGCCGGGGAATGCCAACAGGTATGCATAAGATGGGGAAACCGACTCCTGAGATTATCTTCACTGTCTTACATGCCGGTGGTAAATTCGGACAAGGCGGCTATAAAACAAGTGGTGGCTTACATGGCGTAGGTTCGTCTGTTGTTAATGCTTTATCCACTTTTTTAGAAGTTACGATTCACCGCGATGGTAAAAAATATCGTCAACGTTTTGAAAACGGTGGCCATCCTGTGACGACATTAGAAGAAATTGGACAAACAAAGCAGACTGGAACGCTTGTTCATTTTTTACCAGATGACACGATTTTTTCTGTAACAAAATACAATTATGATACGCTTGCAGAACGTTTACGTGAGTCAGCGTTTTTATTAAAAGGCTTAAAAATTGAGTTAATCGATGAACGCGAGGAAGGCAAAGGTGATGTTTTCTTTTATGAGAACGGCATTGAAGCTTTCGTTGCGTATTTGAATGAGGAGAAAGACGTCCTTCATCCTGTTAAGTACGTGGAAGGGATCCAAGACGAAATTGAAGTTGAATTCGCCTTTCAATACAACGATGGGTACTCCGAAACAATCCTTTCATTTGTTAACAATGTGCGTACACGAGATGGTGGAACACATGAAACAGGTGCCAAGGCAGCATTAACACGTGTTTTTAATGAATATGCACGAAAAATTGGCCTGTTAAAAGATAAAGATAAAAATCTTGAAGGGACAGACATCCGAGAAGGCTTAGCGGCGATTGTTTCTGTTCGTATACCAGAGCATTTACTACAATTTGAGGGTCAGACGAAGGGCAAGCTTGGTACGAGTGAGGCACGCTCGGCAGTAGATAGTGTTGTTTCGGAGCAAATTTTATATGTGCTTGAGGAAAACGCAGAATTGTCTGCATCTCTTGTTCGTAAAGCTATTCGTGCGCAGCAAGTACGTGAAGCGGCTCGTAAAGCACGTGAAGATGCACGAAACGGCAAGAAGAGCAAAAAAGCCAGTACTATTCTTTCTGGAAAATTAACGCCTGCACAATCTCGAAATGCAGCGAAAAACGAGCTGTATTTAGTCGAAGGTGACTCTGCAGGTGGCTCTGCAAAACAAGGGCGAGATCGTACGTTCCAAGCGATTTTACCTTTGCGTGGTAAAGTTATTAATACAGAAAAAGCCAAGCTGCAGGATATTATGAAAAATGAAGAGATTTCAACGATTATCCATGCAATAGGTGCTGGTGTTGGAACAGATTTCTCTGTCGAGGATTCAGCGTATGACAAAGTCGTTATTATGACCGATGCTGATACGGACGGAGCGCATATTCAAGTACTGCTGTTAACGTTCTTCTATCGTTATATGCGACCATTGATTGAAGCTGGAAAGGTATTTATCGCCTTACCACCACTTTATAAAATATCAAGAGGCACTGGTAAAAAAGAAGTGACTGAATATGCTTGGACTGAAAATGACTTACAAGCGGCCATTAAAAAAGTTGGAAAGGGTTACATATTACAACGTTATAAAGGGCTTGGTGAGATGAATGCTGACCAGCTGTGGGATACGACAATGAACCCTGAAACACGTACGTTAATACGTGTGACGATCGAGGATGGTGCACGTGCTGAAAGACGTGTGACCACTTTAATGGGCGATAAAGTAGAGCCGCGCCGTAAATGGATCGAAGCTAATGTAGACTTCGGTATGGAGGATGATTCAAATATTTTAGACAATGAATTCATCCAACAAGAGGAGGACCAAGCATGAGTAGTACGGAAAAATTTCAAGATTTACCTTTAGAAGAAGTTATGGGTGACCGTTTTGGTCGCTATAGTAAATATATTATTCAAGACCGCGCGTTGCCTGATGCACGTGACGGTCTTAAGCCTGTACAGCGACGTATTTTATATGCGATGTTTACAGAGGGCAATACGAACGATAAACCATTCCGTAAATCAGCAAAAACTGTCGGTAATGTTATCGGTAACTATCATCCACATGGTGATAGTTCAGTATATGAAGCAATGGTGCGTATGAGTCAGGATTGGAAAGCGCGTCATATGCTCATTGAAATGCATGGGAATAACGGTTCTGTTGATGGTGACCCACCGGCAGCGATGCGTTATACCGAGGCAAGACTTTCTGCTATTGCAGCGGAGATGCTACGCGATATAGGCAAGAAAACAGTTGAATTTATACCGAACTTCGATGATCAAGATATGGAGCCAACTGTTTTACCAGCTCGTTTCCCGAACTTACTAGTCAACGGCTCAACTGGTATTTCGGCCGGTTATGCAACAGATATCCCTCCTCATGCACTTGATGAGGTGCTAGACGGTGTTCTTATGCGTTTAGATAACCCAAATACGACTGTCGATGATTTAATGACCGTTATTAAAGGGCCTGATTTCCCAACAGGTGGGATCATTCAAGGTGTCGATGGCATTAAAAAAGCATACGAAACAGGACGCGGTAAAATCATTGTGCGTGCGCAAGCAGTCGTTGAGCCAATTAAAGGCGGCAAAGAGCAAATTGTTATTACGGAATTACCGTACGATGTAAATAAAGCAAATCTTGTGAAGAAAATCGATGAGCAACGTGTCGATAAACGACTTGAAGGAATTGCGGAAATTCGTGATGAATCGGATCGTACAGGCCTACGTGTTGTCATTGAACTGAAAAAAGATGTTCCTGGACAAGGAATTTTAAACTATTTGTTCAAAACAACCGATTTACAAGTAGCTTATAATTTTAATATGATTGCTATTCATAATCGTCGTCCGACAATGATGACATTACCATTGTTACTGGATTCTTATATTGCCCATCAAAAGGAAGTCGTGACGAACCGCTCCATTTATGATTTGCAAAAGGCAAAAGATCGTTCGCATATTGTTGATGGCTTGATCAAGGCACTGTCCATTTTAGATGAAGTCATTGCAACCATTCGTTCTTCTAATGATAAACGAGATGCGAAAACGAATTTACAGGAGAAGTTTGACTTTACCGAAGTGCAATCAGAGGCAATCGTTAGCCTGCAATTATACCGTTTAACAAATACAGATATTACCGAATTACGAGCTGAACAGGAAGAATTAAATAAATTGATTGCTAAGCTTGAAGGTATTCTTAATAGTGAAGCAAAGCTTGTACGTGTTATTAAACAGGAACTACTTGACATTAAAAAACGCTTTGCAGAGCCTCGTCGTTCAAAAATCGAACAAGAAATTGAAGAAATCAAAATTACGTTAGATGTCCTTGTCCCAAGTGAAGAGGTTGTAGTGACGGTCACAAAGGATGGCTATATTAAGCGTACATCTACACGTTCACATGCAGCTTCGAATGGTCAGGATTTTGCGATGAAGGATTCCGATTATTTATTATATGAAGCAAATTTAAATACACAGCATCATCTACTGTTATTCACAAATCGAGGCAATTATATTTATCAACCTGTCCATGAACTACCTGATATTCGCTGGAAAGATCTTGGTCAGCATATTTCAAGTATTGTACCGACAGGGGAAGATGAATCTATTATTGCTGTATACGGTTTTGAAACATTCGAACAAGCAAATACGTATATTTTAACAGCTACGAAAGATGGACAAATTAAACGCTCACCTTTAGCTGATTATGCTGTTACACGTTATTCAAAGCCGATCAAAACGATGAATGTTAAGTCTGGCGATGAAATGATTTTTGCAGACATCGTGACAGACGAAGCAGAATTAATGTTAACGACAGATACTGCCTATGCTATTCGTTTCCCAATAGAGGAATTGCCAGTAACGGGTGTTAAAACAGGCGGTGTGAAAGGGATTACGCTGAAAGACGGCGAAGCATTAGTTGGCATCAATGTTTTACCGCCAAATGCCACGGCATATGTTGCAATTGTGACACATCGCGGTGCGGTGAAAAAAATGAATGTTGCTGAGGTAGAGATGACGAGTCGTGCAAAACGCGGCTTAAAAGTGTTAACAGAATTAAAAGCGAACCCACATCGTATCGTGGCTGTAGTAAAGGTTACAGATGAGGAACAACTAACAATCGAGACGGAAAAGGGTGTGCAAGAGATTCTTGATGTACAAGCATTAACTCGTGCAGATCGCCACTCCAACGGTTCCTTTAAAGTAGACATTGCTACTGACGGTGCCATTTCACATGTCTTCACGATCAAAAAAGAAGAGAAATAAGTTTTAGTTTTCTAGCCCAGTTCCTTGTGAGAGCTGGGCTTTTTTTACCTAATTGAAACTATTGAGCTCGGATTGTATGATGCGCTTTATATAATGATAAAGTCGGTTGAAATTAGGGTTGGTCGATGCTCAATTAATTGCGTCGTTTAGAATGCTAGATCTTTTTTTTGCTATTTTTCATCATTTAGGTGATTTTTACAAAGAAAAGGACGGAATTGAAGAGATAGAGCTTTAAAATTATATGAGCAGTGCTTTTACGCAAATAGATCCTTGTCATTTCCGGATAGATATGGGTATAATAATCACGAAAAGTTCATATGGAAAGAATGTAGGGGGGCTGGTGTTGCCAGCTGAGATTGTGTCCGATAGACACTGACCCTTTGAACCTGATTTGGCTCGTACCAGCGTAGGGAACATCTATTCAAAAAGAAAATTTTTGATATTGATAGTAAAACGTCTGGGAGGAATCCTAGGCGTTTTTTGTTTTCAGATTTTTGTTGTATACACAGACCGTGAACGCTTTCTTCTGGTAAAAACATTCATTCATGAACATTTCACACTACTTACTTGGAGGATTAAGCATGAAAAAATGGTTATTGGTCCTAATGGCTGCACTTTTCACATTAGTGGGCTGTAGCGAAAAAGAGGTTAAAAAGGATGCTAAAGGATTAACAAAAGTATCGGTTGTTCTAGATTGGACACCGAACACAAATCATACCGGTTTATATGTAGCGGAAAAACTTGGCTTCTTTAAGGAACAGGGTTTAGATGTAGATATAATATTACCCGGCGAAGCGGGAGCAGATCAGCTTGTGGCGTCTGGCAAGGCTCAGTTTGGCGTAAGTTATCAGGAAGGGATTACACAGGCACGTGTACAAGATGTACCTTTAGTATCGATCGCGGCGATTATTCAACATAATACTTCTGGCTTCGCATCCATTGCATCAAAAGGCATTACGTCACCAAAGGATTTTGAAGGTAAAACATACGGTGGCTGGGGGGCACCACTTGAAAAGGCTGTACTGCAATCACTAATGCAAACAAAAAATGCAGATATTAATAAATTAGATATTGTCAATGCAGGCGATATAGATTTCTTCACAATGATGAAAAAAGATATTGATTTTGCGTGGATTTATTATGCATGGACAGGTATTGAAGCAGAGCTGCGTGGCGAAAAACTAAACATGCTATATTTAACTGATTATAGTGATCAGTTAGATTACTACACACCTGTACTTGCTACAAATGAAAAAATGATTAAGGATGATCCTGAGACGGTAAAAGCATTTGTCGCTGCTGCAGCAAAAGGCTATGAATATGCAATCAATCATCCAACTGAAGCAGCTGTTATTTTACTAGAAGCGGTACCTGATTTAGATAAAAACCTTGTGCATAAAAGTCAGGAATGGCTAGCAGATAAGTATCAAGGCGACGCAGCACAATGGGGCGAGCAAAAGCTAGCTGTCTGGGAAAATTACGCGAAATGGATGGCGGACAATAAAGTTTTAGAGGGCGAATTTAACGCAAAACAAGCATTTACAAACGACTTTTTACCGAAAAAGGAGACAAAGTAATATGGCAAACTCATTAATAAGTGTACAAATTATCCCGAAAACTAAAAAATATGAAGATGTGATCCCGTTTGTCGATGCAGCGATTGCGGTTATCGACGCATCAGGGGTGAAATATGAAGTTCATCCATTAGAAACGACCATGGAAGGTGAGCTAACGACTTTACTACAAATTATTGAAAAAATGAATGACAAGATGATTGAGCTTGGCGCTATTAATGTCATTACGCAAGTGAAAATTTTATATCAGCCATCTGGTATTACAATGAATACACTTACGGAGAAATACAAGTAATGAGGCGGGCTTTCAAACAAGGAAGGACGATAATTTTTATCGCCTTCCTCTTATTCATATGGGAACTTATTGTCCGTTTTGCAGACGTGCCACATTGGCTATTACCCACACCAAGTGCCATTTTGAAAGAAGGCTTTCAATCGTATAAGACGTTTGTGCCACATGCTATAGCGACTGTTCAATTAGCACTACTAGGCCTTGCCATTGGAATAGTGTGTGGGCTAACGGTTGCTGTGCTATTACATCGTTTTACGTTTGTGCGGGAGCTATTTTATCCTATTCTTATTATGTCACAAAATGTCCCAGTGCTCGTTCTAGCACCGCTCTTAATCATTTGGTTTGGCTTTGGTTTATTGCCAAAGCTCATTATTATTTGTCTTGTGTGCTTTTTCCCCATTGTTATTTCCGCAATGGATGGCTTCCGTCAAACCTCACCTGAGCTGAAGCATTATTTTGAAATGATTGGGGCAACGAAATCACAAACCTTTTGGAAGCTTGAATGGCCATATGCGTACCCGTCGATTTTTTCAGGCATTAAGATTGCAGCGACGTATAGTGTGATGGGAGCTGTCATTGCAGAATGGCTAGGTGCGAAAATGGGGATTGGCGTCTATATGACATTAGCCCAATCTTCATTTCGAACGGATCGCGTGTTTGTAGCGATTTTTGCCATCATTTTGTTAAGTTTATTATTATTTAGTGCGATTCGGTTATTAGAAAAACTTGTTGTGAAGGGGAGAGGAATTCATGCTAAGCATTCAAAACATTGATAAATCCTTTAATGCTCTTCCTGTTATTCGCGATTTATCATTTGAGGTCAAGGACGGGGAATTTGTGGCGATTATCGGACCGTCAGGCAGTGGTAAAAGCACACTCTTTCAATTAATTGGTGGTGTCTCTTCTATTGATAAGGGAGCTATTTTATTAAACGGTACAGATATCCAACAAAAAAGAGGAACGATCGGCTATATGCCTCAGCAGCCATGCTTACTACCATGGCGTACGATAGTAGAAAACGTCACGATGGTCGAGGAGCTTCATGGAAAACCAAATATGAACGTAGCCAAGGAATGGTTAGACAAAGTAGGGCTTACGGCGTTTGAAAATGCATATCCTAATGAGCTGTCGGGTGGTATGCAACAGCGGGTATCTTTTATTCGCGCAATTGTCAGTAATAAGCCCATTTTATGCTTAGATGAGCCGTTTTCTGCACTTGATGAGTTTACAAGGCTTGAAATGCAGGCTTGGCTTTTATCGATTTGGGAGAAAGATCGAAAATCGATATTGTTCGTAACACACAGTATCGAGGAAGCTCTCTTTTTAGCGGATCGTATCATTGTGCTCACGAAACGGCCAGCGACGATTAAAAAGGAAATAATCGTACCTTTTGCAAGGCCACGCCAAGAAGAAATTCGCCATTCCGCTACATTTACGGCTTTGAAACAACAGCTATTCACGTATTTAAAAGAAGAAAAGGATGAGGCGAATGTTAATTGATGCACATATTCATTTAGATCAGTATAAGGAACACGACATTCCAACTTTGCTAGAAGAAGCTGAACATGTCATTGCCGTTAGCATGAATCTTTCATCGTGCGAGAAGACGTGGAAGCTGGCGAAAACCTATACAAAAGTAAAAGCAGCATTCGGTTTTCATCCGGAACAACCGTTACCAAGTGAAGCGGAGGAAGAGGCATTATTCGAGTGGATACGCCAACATGCTCATGAAATGGTCGCAATCGGCGAGGTAGGGTTGCCTTATTATTTGAGGCAGGACAAGGCGATAAATGAGCGTCCGTATGTGGCATTATTAGAACGGTTTATCGTATTGGCGAAGGATTTAAACAAACCGATTGTATTACATGCGGTTTACGAGGATGCGGCGATTGTTTGTGATTTATTAGAAAAACACCAAGTAACGAAAGCGCATTTTCATTGGTTTAAAGGCGATGAGGAAGTAATTGAACGGATGATTTTTAATGGATATTTCATTTCTGTCACGCCTGATTGTACGTATGAGGCTGAGATTCAACAGTTAATCAAAAAATACCCAATCGAGCTGATGATGGTAGAAACAGATGGACCATGGCCGTTCGAAGGTCAATTTGACAATAAACGAACATCGCCTTGGATGTTGGATCATTCCATCGAGGTTATCGCTGCGATAAAAGGTCTTACAACTGAGGAAGCGGCGCATATCATTACAAAAAATACGACAACATTTTATAATTTATAGCAAATAACGCAGCTGTTCTTTTAAAGAGCAGCTGTGTTTTTGTTAAAAGATCAGAATCGCTGATGGAGCCTCGAATATTGCAAATAAAAGTTTTAGCGGCGTTCCTTGCTTGGTTAGCGGCGGAATTTCGCGTTTTAGCGGCGTTCTTCCTTTGGTTAGCGGCGCAACTCACACTTTTAGCGGCGAATTCCAACATAAGCTCAACAATTTGACTAAACCAAAGTCAGAGTTGAAGAATATTGTATAGAATTTTCCACAATATTAAGGACTTGACTAAAAAGAGTTAGAATCGCTGATAAAATTTCAAGTTTTAGCGGTGTTCCTTGCTTGGTTAGCGGCGGAATTTCGTGTTTTAGCGGCGTTCTTCTTTTGGTTAGCGGCGCAACTCACACTTTTAGCGGCGGATTCCAACATAAGCTCAACAATTTGACTAAACCAAAGTCAGAGTTGAAGAATATTGTATAGAATTTTCCACAATATTAAGGACTTGACTATAAAAGAGTTAGAATCGCTGATAAGAGAGCTAGAATCGCTGATAAAACCTCGAACATCGCTGATAAAAGAACTAGAATCGCTGATAAAACCTCAAACATCGCTGATAAGAGAGCTAGAATCGCTGATAAAGTCTCGAACATCGCTGATAAAAAGTCGAACATAGCTGATAAAAATAACTGAATCACTAACTTTGGTTACGAAGGTGCTTTTAGGAACGGCCACTTTTAAGCCAAAACTTTAATAAGGGATCTATTTATTAACTTAACTTTTGCAGAGCAAAATAGGAATGCGGGCATGATCTAGCTTTGCAAACCTTTTATCCAAGCCCTTCGCATCACTTAGAAAGAGATTGTGCCACTGCAACAAACCTCTTTACCCCTTCTCGTAGTTGTTTTTCATTTACATAAGAATAGCTTAAACGTATCCAGGATGATAGTTGTTTTAATGGATCACAAACTTGACCTGGCACAAAGGATATAGATTGTTCGATACATTTGGTTAATAATACTTCAGTTGGAATATTATCTGGGAGTTGTACCCATACATTAAGACCGCCTTTTGGACTGATCCATTTCCAATCTGTTACTGCTAGCTCTTCCTCCATGATTTCCTTTCGAATCTGTAGGGCGATCCGGATTTTCTCCAAGTGCTGCTGCAATCTTAGGGAAGTAAAGTAATGGAGGAAAATTTTTTGATTGAGAAGTGGTGAGCCATTATCAGCTAACGATTTTACTGTTAGTAGTGAATTCATTAATGATGATTGACAAATAACAGCCCCAATTCTCAAACCGGGTGAGATATATTTGCAAAAGCTTCTGATATAAATGACTGTACCAGCAGTATCATATGTGTAAATTGGTGATGGCGGGGCATGATCAAAATATATGTCGTGATAGGCATCGTCCTCAATTAATAGACATCGATATTGTTCAGCTAATTCTACTATTTTTTTCCGCTGCTCAGCTGAAACAGTATAGCCAGTCGGGTTATGGAATGTTGGGTTAAGATAAAATAGGCGTGGTTTATATTGTTTCATATATAATTCTACCTGCTTTAAATCGTACCCGTCTGGATGGATATTAACCGTTACAATTTGAGCTCCTTGTGCTCTGAAAATATCTATCGCAGCACTATAGCTTGGACGTTCAAATAAAACGACGTCTCTTGGCTTAATGAAAGTTTGAGCGATTAAGTGAATCGCTTGTTGTGAGCCAGAAGTGATTAACAGATTATCTGCATCGAGATGAGTTTTATACTGATTAATAAAATATTGAGTGAGTGTTTCACGAAGCTCTAAATCACCTTGCACAGTTGAATAAGTTGCAAGTACTTTCGGATAAAGGTCAAACACTTTCTTCACGTAATCTGAAAAATAATGATTAGGTAAAAGATTTGGATCAATTAACGCCTGAGAAAAATGATAGGAAACAGGTGTTTGATGGATTTCAGATAAATGATTTTTTTGCACGTATGCAGAAACAATTGGATTGTCCAGATCTAGATTTTCAAGATTTTTTGTCACTTTTGATTGGACAAAATAGCCTGCTTTATCTTTTACATAAAGTTTGTCATGCTGTTTCAATAATTGATAAGCCTTTAATACAGTTAATCGATGAACATTCATTTCAGATGCTAACTGGCGGACGGAGGGAATCTTTTCATGTTCTTTCCATTCTTTACGTTCTATTCTGTGCAATACATAATCATATACTTTCTTAAAAAGATAGTCTCCATTTTGAATCGCTTTGCTCACATCGATTCCTCCTATTCAAGACGATTGTACCACGATCCAATTTAATCTGTTCTATCTTTTTCAATCTGTTCTATAGTCTTTCTTTTATGATTGAAAAAGAGGAGGAGTTTTAATGGTTATTATTAATTATTTCTTTATGTGTTTGATTTTTGGAACGACATTTTTAGCGATTAAAATTGGTGTTGATGCAGGATTGCCCCCATTTTTATCAGCTGGACTTCGTTTTTTCATTGCTGGTTTTCTGCTATTTAGTTTTATGATTTGGAGAGAAAAAACGACAATATGGTTATTATTTCGGAAAGAGATGTTTTTTATAGGAGTAGGTTTAACCTTTGGGACGTTCGCTGCTTTATACTGGGCGGAACAGTATGTGACATCTGGGATTGCAGCTGTCTTATCTGCTACAGGTCCAATGATAATCCTTGTTATTCAGACATTCATATTGAAACAAAAAGGGAATTGGAAACCATTTATTGGTTGTGTCGTCGGAGTCATTGGTGTCATGCTCTTGATTTTACCTAGTTTTTCAATTGAGATTAGTCCTTACTGGATGGTTGGTTGTTTCGCCATTATATTGGGTGAAATTTTTTACGCATCTGGAACGATTTATTCGAAGCATGTCAGCCTAAAATTTGAAACGACATCACCTATCGCTTTAAATGCAGCACAAATGATGCATGGTGGGATTTTATTAATCATTTTGTCATTTTTTACAGAGAACATTCAGCTTGATTTTCTTTTAAGCCCAGCGTCAATTGGCTCTTTTCTTTATTTAACTATTTTTGGCTCAATGATTGGCCATAGTATTTATTATTGGCTTGTTTCACGGACAAATCCTGTTTTTCCTTCTACATGGCTGTATATCTCACCATTAATTGCCGTTATGCTAGGTGCTACCTTTTATCATGAATATATTTCTTGGATAACAGTTATAGGAACTTTGACGATTATTGTTGGAACGGTTTTAGTCAATTTCGAAACATTACGGAAGCTGCTTTGGGGGAAGAGGACTGTTCTTCAGGATGTTAAAAATTAACCTCTTTCCATGATTGGGCTTGATTGTTGAGCAAATATATGCCGAAATATAGCCAGAGTGTTGAAGAACACAAGGAGCTTTTTGAAGAAAATTGGAAATCAATAGTTTTGTGTTATTCAATTAAGTTAGTGAATAAGTAATGCTTCGTAATAGAGTATATTAAGTACAATTTAGCTTTATTATTTCGACGTTCTTATGTAACTAAACCCATTTATAAAATCTAAATTTATAAAGGAGCCTAAAATTATGGAATTTTTTAAGGGGGTAGAAATGCTCCAGCTTGAATTTCATGGAAATATAATTCATCCAACTCTTTTATGGGATCAAGAAATGGCTGTTTTAATTGACACTGGGTTCACCGGACAAATTGAAGATTTACAAGTGGCAATGAAAAAGGTAGGAGTGTCGTTCGACAAACTAAAAGTTATCATTTTAACGCATCAGGATATTGATCATATAGGTAGTCTTCCTGAGATATTACAGGAGTGTGGAAGTAATATTAAAGTTTATGCTCACGAACTAGATAAGCCTTATATCCAGGGAGATTTACCTCTTTTGAAAGGTGGGCAAATAGAGAATCCACCGAAGGGGAAAGTGAATGAAACCTTGATTGACAATCAAGAACTGTTATATTGTGGCGGGATTCGTGTAATTCATACTCCTGGGCATACTCCTGGTCATATCAGCCTATACTTGAAACAAAGTAAAACACTGATTGCCGGGGACTCGATGTACAGTGTAGACGGAGTAATTAGGGGAATTCATCTCCCAACCGTACTGGATTTAAAAGAGGCTCGACTTTCTTTGAAGAAATACCTAGACCTCGACATTGAAAATGTGGTTTGTTACCATGGGGGACTAACTACAGATAATATTAATAATCAGATACAAAAAGTAAGTTTATATTAAAATTTTTAGAACTGATTGTTGAATTATCATAATATTGACATTATCGAATATAAGGAAAATAAAATAGTTTCTCCGATTTCCGTTAGGAAGGTGAATATCTTGAAAGCTCTCTCTGGCACTAACATTTTGCTCAGGATTACAGGCGATTGCTTTTTGGACAATAAAACTTTATTTTGATCCTATGTAGTGGATACCTAACCTTTTTCTTTTATTATATCCACTGTACTTTATTCCAAAGCTTATTACAGTTAAACATCGAGATGTCTCATTACAAGCAAAACACAACCACTAATCATCCTCAGTGTGGTTGTGTTTTCTATGTTTTGTAAAATTTTGTTCAAGGCTCTCTTTTTTAGTTTTCGTTACACGTTCATGTGTACTGAAAGGGGAGAACTGACGATTTTTCTCAACGTCTTTTCCTTCCGTACGCTTAATGTACGAGCGCTTCTTTTTTGCTTTTGATTGTGTCATTGTTAATCCTCCTTTTCATTCTAACTATACCATAAAATGGGGTTTATTTCGGTTCTAACTATGCGCATTATTACTGACGCTAAGCTATCGCACAGAAGCCACTTATTGCTGAAGCTACGCTATCGCAAAGAAAACATTTGTTGCTGACGTTACGCTATCGCACAGAAGCCATTTGCTACTGACGTTACGCTATCGCAAAGAAAACGTTTGTTGCTAACGTTACGCTATCGCAAAGAAAACGTTGCTACTGACGTTACGCTATCGCAAAGAAAACGTTTGTTGCTGAAGCTAAGCTATCGCAAAGAAAACGTTTGTTGCTGACGTTATGCTATAGCACAGAAAACATTTATTGCTGCCGCTACGCTTTCGCGCACAAAAAAACAATTGTTGCTGACGCTATGCTTTCGCACAGAAAACAATTAATGCTGACGTTTCTTTTTCGCGCAGTTCAAAGCTTCATAGAGACGTTAGATAGAGCTTGGGCAACTAGTTAAGAAAAAGAAAAACCTCGTAAGTATTATTAACTTACAAGGTCATTGTTATATTAGTGAGATACGTCCTGTACAGAAATACCTGTGTTAGCTTTAACATCCACTTCACGATATTTTTTAGCATCTGCTTCCTTAGAAAGTAATGTTCCGATGAAACCACCAAGGAAGCCAAGAGGTACAGAAATTATTGCAGGGTTCGTTAACGAAATTAATGGATTCCCAACGAAAATTGCTTTTCCTTCAACTGGATTCCAAAGGTTTGGTGAAACTGCAACAAGAATTAAAGCAGAGATTAAACCTGTTAACATTGCTGTAATAGCACCTGCTGTATTAAAGCGTTTCCAGTAGATAGTATAGATGATTACAGGTAAGTTAGATGAACCTGCAATACAGAATGCAAGTGATACTAAGAACGCTACGTTTAATGTTTGTGCACCAAGTGCTAAAAGGATTGAAATAACAGCGATTGTGATAGAACCGATACGAGCTGCAAGTACTTGCTCTTTTTCCGTGATTTTGCCTTTTTTAATGATTTGACCATAAATATCATGCGAAAGGGCAGATGCACCAGAAAGTACAAGACCAGCTACTACCGCTAAGATTGTTGCGAAAGCTACCGCACATACGAATGAGAATAGTATGTCTCCACCGAGTGCTTCTGCAAGAAGTGGTGCAGCCATGTTACCAGCAGCGTTTGCAGAAATAATGGCTTCTTTACCAACGAATTTAGCTGCACCGAAGCCTAAGAAGATTGTAAGAATGTAGAAAATACCTACAATCCAAGTTGCCCAGATTACTGAGGAACGAGCAGTTTTCGCATCTTTTACTGTAAAGAAGCGCATTAGGATATGTGGAAGTCCCGCTGTACCTAATACTAAAGCGATTAACATTGAAATAGTATCAATACCATTTTGATATTTAAGACCTGGGTTCAAATAAGCTGCACCGCTATCAGTTGCAGTTTCCATTTCTTTAAACATCGTTGCAATACTAAAGCCGAATTCTTTTAATACTAAGAATGAAATAATAACTGTTCCTAACATTAAAAGACAAGCTTTAATAATTTGTACCCAAGATGTTGCAGTCATCCCACCGAATAGTACATATGTCGTCATCATAAAACCTACGATTAATACGGCTACCCAATAGTCGATCCCTAAAAGTAATTGAATAAGTGCTCCTGCACCAACTAGTTGTGCAATCATGTAGAATAATACAATTGTAATAGTGCTTAAAGCTGCTGTACCACGAACTTTAGCGCTATCAAAACGCGCTGTGATCATGTCAGCTAATGTAAATTTACCAAGATTACGTAATGGCTCAGCAACGATGTATAGAACTACTAAGTAAGCTACTAAGTATCCGATAGAGAAGAAGAATCCATCAAATCCAAATAATGCAACTGCTCCGGCGATCCCTAAGAAAGATGCTGCTGATAAGTAGTCACCTGCGATGGCTAGTCCATTTTGCCAGCCTGTTAACCCGCCGCCTGCAGTATAGAAATCACTTGCAGAAGATGTTCGTTTTGATGCCCACCATGTAATAACTAATGTTAAACCAACAATGGCTACGAAGAAGAATATGGCTGTCAAACTCATCCCGTCATTCATCGGCGGCCACCTCCGTTCTCGTATTCAGCGATAATCGCCTGTGCTTCTTTATCGAAACTATTCGCTTTTGCTACATATACGTGACATAAGCCCCAAGTCATGATGAATAATCCTGCTGAATATAGCCACACCCAAGTAATTTCCCCAATTGCCTTTTGGTGTAGTACTGTCGTGTACGAAGTAAGAATTGGTAGCAACATATAAGCTACTAAGAAAATCACAGTTATTGACCAAAGAAATGATTTCTTTCTTCGAACAAGCGCTTTAAATGATTCTTGACTTGCAATTGCATCATAGTCAATCACGACGCCCTTGCTTGCTTGATTGTTCCCCATTAACATTCCCCATTTTGTGTTTATTTTTACTGCTTAAAGACTTGAATTTGCTAGTTTAGTGAATTCACATCTTCATTTTATGAGACGGTTCACAAAATTGCAATACTTTTCAGAAAAATTATGAAAAAATAATTTTTAGAAAAATAGTCTTAAAAGAGAATATACATAACAAGTCCTAGAAATAAAAGGGTTTTGGAAAATTCTGATAAATAAATGAAGGTAGGTCAACTCTAGATTTGCGAGTGGGAAATTCGCATAAAATTTCAAAAAGAAAATGGTTTTTTATAAAAAATAAACACTATTTACTCAGTGAAAATCAATTTTTTTTGAAAGAGAATAGTATTGTTCAATAAGTAAATTGGTAAATTTTTTATAATAAAAAGTTAAAAAACCCGACAAAAAATCGAGTTTTTTAACTTGATATTTTTATTATGAATGATAGGACGATTGATATAGCCTTTTGCAATTATTTGGATTACAAAAAAGCGATCAATGAGAGATATCAGAGACGGATACACCTGTATTTGCTTTCACGCGAATTTCCTTGTAAATGCGATCTGCTTCTTCCTGTGGTACTTTGCTAGAAGATAGAACAGTGCCTAAATAACCTGCGATAAAGCCAAGTGGAATTGTAATAATCGCTGGAACTGCTAACGGTACGATAGGATTACCAACAAATATTGCCGCACCTTCAACAGGACTCCATACATTTGGCCCCATAGCACCTAAAACTAAACATGATACTAAACCAGTTACCATCGCTGTTATAGCACCTGTTGAATTGAATTTTTTCCAATAAATTGTGTACAGAATAACAGGTAAGTTTGCTGAAGCACCGATACAAAATGCGAAGGATACTAAAAACGATACATTCAAGTTTTGCGCAAATAGTGCAAGGATAATGGAAACAAAGGCAATAGAAATTGAACCAGTACGAGCTGCTACAACTTGTTGCTTTTCTGTTAATTTACCACCTTTAATAATTTCTCCATAAATATCATGGGAAATCGCAGAAGCCCCTGTTAAAACTAAGCCCGATACAACAGCTAAAATAGTTGCAAATGCTACGGCACCGATAAATGCCATTAACACATCACCGCCCAAATAATTAGCAAGAAGTGGAGCAGCCGTGTTACCAGCTTTACTTTCAGCAAGGATTTTATCGATCCCTACAAAATTTAATGCTCCGAAGCCTAAGAAAATAGTTAATGAGAAAAAAATAGCTGTAATCCAAGTCGTCCATGAAATAGAAGAACGAGCAGTTTTGGCATCTTTAACGGTGAAGAAGCGCATTAAAATATGAGGTAACCCAGATGTTCCTAAGACAAGCGCCATCATCATCGAAACCGAATCAATCGAACTTGTATATTTCATCCCTGGTACAAGGAATTTCTCGCCATGATCCACAGCGATCGTATCAAACATTTTCATTAGAGAGAAGTCGAATTTAATTAATACTAATGTAGCTAATAAGCCTGTCCCAAATAAAAGAAGGCTAGCTTTTATAATTTGCACCCAAGAAGTAGCTGTCATGCCACCGAATAATACATAAGTCGTCATCATAACACCTACGATTAAAACTGCAATCCAATACTCTATACCAAATAATAGTTTAATAAGAGCACCAGCACCTACTAATTGGGCAATCATATAAAGGATTACGATGATAATTGTTCCTGACGCAGCTACCCCGCGAATGCGTTTTTCATTAAAACGGGCAGTAAGCATATCTGCTAAAGTATAACGACCTAAATTACGCATCGGCTCCGCAATTACATAAAGAAGAACTAAGTTAGCTACTACATAGCCTACAGAGAAGAAGAAGCCATCAAAACCAGTTAAGGCAATCGCACCGGATACGCCAAGAAATGCAGCGGCAGATAAGTAGTCACCAGCGATTGCAAAACCATTTTGCCAACCTTTTAGACCACCACCAGCTGTATAAAAATCTGCCGCAGAAGACGTACGTTTCGCTGCGATATAGGTTACTACAAGAGTTAAACTAACGATCGCTAAAAAGAAACCAACGGATACTAAGTTCATTTATTTTCCACCTTTCGCCTGATACTCAGCTAGTACTGCTGCCGCAGCTTTATCGAATGAAGCAGCTTTTTTCACATACACTGTACAAAGAATGATTGTCATCATGAATAATCCTGCTGAATATACCCAAACACCTGTAATATTTCCGACGTATTTTTGTTGTAGTACAGGTTGGAAAGCAAGGATCGGTAACAAAATATAAAGGGTTAAAAATACTGCTGTAATCGAGAAAAGGAAGGCATTCTTCTTTTTTACGAACTTGTTGAACGATTCCATAGCTTCAATTGCGCTATAGTCAACTGAATCTTTATTTTTGTTTCCAGAAATGTTTACCATTATTATTCCCCCTCAAGTGATATATTTCTGTCTTAAACGACATATTTCTTTTTTTCTCGTCGTTATATTCACTTATTTTATGGGGAAGATTCTTATAATGCAATACTAAATTTTGAGTTTTTATAATTTTTAATCATTTTCAGATTATGGAAATAACATAGAAATAATAAGGATTTAATAGAAATAATCCGTATAAAAGAGAATGGAGTTTTTTTATAGAATAATATTCTTATAATAGTTTAATAATGATAATTGCGAATGTAGGAGAAAATTCGAACGCGAAAGAGAATTTTTAGGAATTTATTATTGCGTTTCCATATGTAGGATATGTTTAAAAACTAAAAAAACTTTGTTATATAACAATTATATGATGTCTTGGGAAATAAGCGAAATAGTAAAAAAACAGTTTTAAAAAATTTAAAAGAATTGTGAATTGTCTAGAAATTATAGGATATTAATATACCAAAATCATACAATATACATTGAATGGACATAAAAAAATGAAAGGTTAAGCTCATATCTTGTATTCAGTAACTATAATTTATACAATAAAAAACGATGGTAAATGAAAGGGAAGTGTGCAAATATATGAAAAAGAACAGTGTCTTACTTGTGTTGATACTAACATTAAGTAGCATTCTAACTGGTTGTGGAAGTTATAAATTTGAACCTGAAATGAACATAGAAGTACAGGATTTTTCGGTAACTAATCAAAGAAATGAAAAGGTTAGCCTTAATGATATTAAAGGCAAGCCGTCATTAGCGATGTTCATCTTTACTAATTGTAATACCATTTGTCCGCCAATGACGTATAACATGACAGAGGTACAAAAGGCACTTCAGGATAAAGGCATGGAAGATTATCAGATTTTAGCGTTTAGCGTTGATCCTCAGGTTGATAAGCCAGAAGTTTTAAAAAATTATTTAAAAACATATTCAGCACCCGATGAAAGCAAATGGCAACTATTGACTGGCTATGATCAAAAGTTTATTGAACAGTTTGCTATGAAATCGTTTAAATCACACGTGAAAAATGATCCAAATACTGACCAAGTTATACATATGGGAAGGTATTACTTAGTTAATGCTGATGGGATTGTTGTGAAAGATTATGATGCTTATACAGATGTACCAGTTGAGACGATTGTGGCAGATATGCAGGCGTTAGCTAAATAATAAAAAATAACTCAGAGGTTGGAATGTTTTATTAAACGTCAATAGTCAAAGTTATTCAGTTAATACATCAATATCCTATATACAATGTGCAACATGATAATAAGCTATAAAGCTGAACTATTTTTTTAGTTCAGCTTTTATTTATGATTATAGATGTATGGAATGCTTATAAATTTTTTTATCTGTTATTCAACGAACGAACCAGATAATGAAGTCAGAAATGATATTAATAGGGATAAACATAAAGTGAAATTTAATTTGAGGTGATTGCAATGATATTAGTAAGTTCTTGCTTAGCAGGATTAAAAGTAAGATATAACGGTACGCATAGTTAGGATAATAAGATTCGTAAACTAATAGAAGACAATAAGGCGATTGCCGTATGCCCTGAATTACTTGGTGGGTTTTCAACTCCTAGAGAACCTGAAGATGTATTAAATGGTAAAGCCAAAGTGATTGAGATATCAGGTAAAGATGTTACGAAATTGTACATAAAAGGAGCTTACGCAACATTAAAAATGGCTATTGGAGCGACAATAGTCGTTCTTAAAGAATTTAGTCCATCTTGTGGAAGTACAATGATTTATAATGGCGAATTTAAAGGTAAGAAAATGATGGGAAACGGAGTTACAACTGCTTTACTTAACAGAAATGGAATACAAGTTATATCTGAAGAGCAGTTTTTTCGATAATATCTGTTGAAATTATTAAAGATATTCAATTATAGAGCGCAATCCTGGGACAAGGATAAGCGCTCATTTTTGATTTTAGGACCATTTTATTGAATAACTTACTTTAATATTTCTATTAAATACAGCTGACATCGTGAAGAGTCAAATGTAAACTAACGGAACAGGATTATTCACGAGGATAAATTTGGTTATGATTGAAATTTATGCAATAATGGATGTACTAACACATAATTCGGGGAGGTTTTTGTGCAAATTACAATACTAGCTACTTCTATGTTTCTACTTATAGGGTTGTTTATTTTAATTCGTAGAATCCGTTCAATGTACAAATCAACCAAAGGGGGAATAATTCAACACCATGATTTTCATTTCTTTGTGAGCTAAGCCTCTAACATCTTGTCATTCATCATTCAAATCTTCAGTAAACAATAATTATATTATGTCTACTAAAAATTAATAAAAGATTTCTTTTAAAAAATGGGGAAATTTAAATGTATTTTTTACCAAACGTGTATATATTTAATTTTACCAGCTTATATATTATTAGAATGATTTAACTGCTTTTGGCCGAATCCGGACGAAAAAATACCGAGGCATTACGGCCGTCAACACATCATGGAATCTTCTTGAGGCCGTGACGCGTGATGTGGTAGAAACCTCTGCACAAGATCGGGAGAGTGAATTCCATTTTATGTCGATTAAATTTCTAACATTTTGCCGTGATTAACGGCTTCTTAATAAAGCCAAGCAACAAAAAGAGACAATTAAAAGTAACTCTAAAATATACGACAAATGTTGTTTATTTTAGAGTTACTTGCCGTTGATAAAAATTATTTGAGGAGATGAAATAAATGAAAAAGCTGATCGAATTTAAAAACGTAACGAAAGAATACAAAATAGGAGAAATCCCAATCAAAGCCCTTAATGGTGTTGATTTTTCCATAAATGAAGGGGAATTCGTCGTTATTTTAGGGGCTAGTGGTGCGGGTAAAAGTACAATTCTAAATCTTCTTGGCGGTATGGATACGGCTACCTCTGGTCAAGTCTTTGTTGGGAATCAAGAAATAACAAGATTGAACGAAAAAAAGTTAACGGAATATCGTGGTGAGAAAGTGGGCTTCGTCTTTCAATTCTATAACTTGATTCCGAATTTAAACGCTCTTGAAAATGTTGAGTTCGCTACTGAAGTATGTAAAAACAATTTGGATGCTAAAGATATTTTACATAAAGTCGGATTAGCGGATCGTATGAAAAATTTCCCTTCCCAGCTTTCTGGAGGAGAGCAACAAAGAGTAGCTATAGCTAGAGCTGTTGCGAAAAACCCTTTGCTTTTACTCTGTGATGAACCAACCGGCGCTTTGGATTATGTAACCGGCAAGTCTGTATTAAAGCTTCTGCAAGATTTAAATAGAGAAACGAAGAAATGCGTTGTTTTAGTGACACATAATTCGGCCATTGCCCCTATGGCTGACAAAATTATAAAAGTAAAAAGCGGACTGATAGAAAGTGTTACGATAAATGAGGAAAAACAAAGTGTTGAAGGGATTGAGTGGTAATCATGAAATTGCTTTTAAAATTATTGAGAGACATTAAACAGTCTATGGGGCAATTTATAGCCGTCGTGATTGTTATTGCAGTAGGTGCTTTTTTCTATGCGGGACTAGTAACCTACAGCAATAATCTTAATACGTATACGAAGGATTACTTTCAAAAACATAATTTAAGCGATTTACATGTATATTACAGTCAGCTTTCTAAAAATGATGTCACTCGGTTAAGTAAAATTGAAGGTATCAATAAAATCGAAGGACGTTATACCTTTGATGGTACGCAAACGTTTGAAGATTACAAAACAACATTAAAAATTCATTCGATCCCAGACAACAATGAAATAAATACACCTACTATAATTGATGGTAGTATCCCATTAAAAAAGGATGAGATTTTATTAGATTCTCATTATGCAAAAGAACATCAATATCGTGTTGGCGATCAAATCACGATAAATGCGAATGAAAGTAGCATTAATTTTATAATTAGTGGCTTAGGTGAGAATGTTGAACACGCAAAAAAGAATGAAATTCAAGACCATAAAGCATATGGAGTCGCTTATATTGCTGAAGAAACATTACCTGAAATTTTAAATGGCTTTTACTTTAATGAAATCATCGTGGATGCTAAAGAAGGTTACGATATTGAAAAGTTAGGCAAATCAATAGAAGAGCAGTCCAAGCAGCTTAGCTATTTAGATCAAGTAAATAAGGAACGGACGTTGAACTATTCAAAAATCAATCAAACGATTAAAAATAATAACTTAATGAGTAAAGTTATCCCTTTAGTACTTTTTTTGATTGAAGCGATTATCCTTTTTCTCGCTATGTCAAGGACTATGGATTCGCAAAGGAATCAAGTTGGTATTATGAAGGCTTTAGGTGTAAAAAACAGCAATATTATGCTTCACTATATGGGATACCCTATGCTGGCAGGTATACTAGGCTCTATTATAGGTTGTGTAATTGCCGCTTTTGTATTTATTCCTTTAGTCACTAAGTCTTGTGCAAGGGCCTACTCTTTGCCTGACATAAAATTCTCACTCTCTTTATTGTCAATCATCCCACCAATTATTTTCTCTAGTGTTTTCGGTGTTCTATCGTGTTACTTAAGTGGTAGAGCAATATTAAAGGAAAACGCGGCTCAGGCTATGCGTCCTAAACCACCAAAGAAGATGAAAAAGCTCTTGATAGAAAGAATTCCAGGTTTATGGAGTCGTATTTCCTACAGTTATAAACTCATTTTGAGAAATATATTTTTAAATAAACGAAAAGCTTTAGCAAGTTCAATTGGTGTTGTTGTAAGCACCGTGTTATTGATTACTGCTTTCGGTACCCAAGCATCCTTGCTAAAAGTAGCAGATCAAATTGAAGATGTTTATACGTATGATCTAAAAGTCGATTATACGATGGGGACAAATTTTAATACGGTAAAACTACCTTCTGAAATTAAAACTAGTTATTTGTTAGCCACTCTTCCTATTGAAATCATAAAAGATAATGACAAAGAAAGCGCCAATTTAGTAGTTACTGAACAAGAAAACAATCTCGTT
Source organism: Lysinibacillus sp. CNPSo 3705 (assembly GCF_028674935.1). Classification (NCBI taxonomy): domain Bacteria; kingdom Bacillati; phylum Bacillota; class Bacilli; order Caryophanales; family Bacillaceae; genus Lysinibacillus; species Lysinibacillus sp. CNPSo 3705. Next base: position 103,469 of record NZ_JAQZSD010000004.1, read on the forward strand.
CATTTTTTCGACGAAAATGACAATAGCATTTCTTTAGAAAATAACGGTGTGCTTGTCCCAAAATCTTACGCTGACAAATATCATATTTCTAAAGGGGATCGTATCACCATAAAATTTACAGCGCCAGAGCTAAAAGATACTTCTGTAGAAATGAAGGTTTTAAATATCTCTACACAGTATTCGAATCCATCATTTTATAGTACACCAGAGTACTTAAAGAGCTTTAACATAGACTACAATCCAACTTCGCTTTTAGTTCAAACAAATAACGCTACAGATGCTATGAGCGCCCGTGAATTTTTTGAAAAAGATCGCAGTGTAGAGACAATTGCTGATAAGAATGAATTAAAAAAATCGGCACAATATATTGTGAAGCAAAACAGTTTTGTATTTATCATGTTTATCACAAGCGCCATCATACTGTCCTTTGGCGCCATCTATACGATATCTTCCATCAACATATATGAAAGGAATCGTGAGCTGGCAACGCTGAAAGTATTAGGCTATCAAAAAAATAAAATAAACCGATTAATATTTTTGGAAAACATTATCCTAACAACATTTGCGGTCATTGTAGCTTTACCAATCAGTGGCTATGTCTATAAAATTATAGTAAAGGCTCTATCAAGCACCCATCAGCAAATCCCAGATAAATTAAATATGTTCATCATATTCGTCTCTATAATTGTCGCGTTCCTACTGACTATAGTGTCTAACTTACTTCTTAGAAGAAAAGTGACGAAAATAAATATGATAGAATCGCTAAAAAGTGTGGAATAGAGTTTTTATCGTAAAGGTGTAAAAGGTGACCTTCGATTGCTTAAAGAGGTCGACAAAAAACAATGTGTGGGTAAATATACGATGATAATGTAACGAATCAGCCCGATAATTTTTGGGCTGATTTTTTTATTTGCACGAAAGCTTTTGTCGAAAATATGTAATGTCGTTCGTATTTTTGTTAAAAGTGAACAATGTTTTTTAATTACTCGTATCCTACAATAAAATTAAGCTTTTAGCATGAAAAATAAGAAAAAAAAGGAGTATGAATCAATGTAAATACTAGATTTTTTGTGCGAAGTATACAAAAACAAATGAAGTGTGACTCTTTCTTTCTAACTATGGACACTAGTTAATCAACAGGCGTATCGACATAATAGGAGGAATGGATTGTATGTTAGTTAAATTATTAGAACCATTAAATGTTCCAGATTCGATCATTGAAAAGTTAGCGGAACCAATCAAACAGGGCGGTCATGAATTTGTTTATTACAATGAGAAAACGTCTGATTGGGCAGAATTAGCAAGTCGTAGTGAAGGTGCAGATGTTATTATGATTGCGAATAATCCTTATCCTACAGAAGTAATTGATCAAAATGACAAGTTAAAATTAATCAATGTGGCCTTTACAGGTGTTGATCATGTAGGGATCACGCAAGCTAAAAACCAAGATATTTTGGTATGTAATGCAGCTGGATATGCAAATCAAGCGGTTGCAGAATTAACGATTGGTTTAGTATTAGACGTGTATCGTCGTATCACTAAGGGTGATAGGGAAATTCGTGCCGATCATTTCCCAGGGGCATTCCAAGGTAGTGAAATTAAAGGTAAAACAGTTGGATTGATTGGTACAGGTAAAATTGGTTTAATGACTGCTCGATTGTTTAAAGCATTTGGTGCAAACTTAATCGCTTCAGATCAATCTAGTAGAAATCCAGAAGCTAAAGAATTAGGTATCAAGTATATGGAGTTAGATGAGTTATTAGCACAATCAGATATTGTGTCATTACATATTCCATTACTACCTAGCACGAAAGGCTTAATTTCTCGAGAAAAATTACGTTTAATGAAGGAATCAGCCATTATCATCAACTGTGCACGAGGCCCAATTGTTGACAATGATGCATTGGCGGATGCATTAAATGAAGGGCGAATTGCGGGAGCTGGTATCGACGTATTTGATATGGAACCGCCTATTCCTGGATACTATAAACTATTACACGCCAAAAATGTAATTTTAACACCACATGTAGGTTTCTTTACGGATGAAGCGATGGAACTGCGTGCTAAAATTGCATTCGATAACACTACAGCATTTTTAGACGGTAAACCCCAAAATATTGTTAAACGCTAAATAATATAGTTTTTTTGAAATTTGAAACAAGGAGAAAATACAATGACATTAAAAAAAATAGCAAGAAAAGATTTAAAAAATCGTATTTTCCATTGGCCAGATATTCAAGAGTTTAGAGAAGAAGAAGCGACAAAACATATTTTCTATGAAACACCTAATACTGTAGGAGCTGTTTGGTGTATGCATCCAGGACAAGATTTGCCAATTCACTCGCACGAGAAAGCTGATGATATTTGGATTGTTGTCGAAGGAACAGCAGATTTTTATCCAGAGTGTGGTGAAATGGTTCAAATTAAAGCTGGAGATGTTGTTGTTGCACGTGCTGGTGAAAAGCACGGAATGACGAATAATTCTGATAAAGATTTTGTAATGTTAGGGATTGCGGGGCCAACACCAATCGGCTTTATTCCGCATAAACATCATTAATTGAAATTGCACGTCTGTTGATTAGCTAGTTTTCATAGTAAAACGAAAGATTCCTCCTTGTAAATGTAATATCTACAAGGAGGAATCTTTCGTGCCAGCACTAAGGATTGTCACACCTTTAGCAAAATTTTATTTTACAAAGCAGAGCTGTTGCACTGTAGATTATGGTCGGTCCGATTACCTATAGGGTAGTCGGGCTTGTTTTTTGATTTACTTGAGCCTTCCATACTGTCCGAAGAGTTTGCGAAGATACAAAAGCACTACGCAAAAATCGGCAAGTGAGAATACCATAAGTCATACTTCATAAAAATTTCAAGCATAAGTTTTTTGTCTGAAATGTGCAATGTTGGTTCTGTTTTTGTTAAAAGTGAACAATGTTATTTACGTACTCATACCCTAAAATTTAATTAAGCACTACATAAGTAAAAAAAACGAAAAATGGGAGTGTCGTATTATGGGACAAACAGTTAAAAATGACCCGAATTATTACAAAAAAATAATTGTTGCACTGTGTTTAGGTTGGGTAGTTATTTGGATTTATCGCACAATACTTACGCCAATATATCCGCAAATTCAAGAATCGCTAGGGAATATAAGCGATACTCAAGTAGGACTTATTGCTTCAATCTATTTCTTTGCCTATACAGGTATGCAAATTCCATCAGGAATACTCGTTGATAAATTTGGTCAAAAACGAGTATTAATCCCTGCATTCATCATTTTCTCATTAGCAGCATTCGTCATTGGAACAAGCTCGTCAATCACGCAAGTGTACATCGGTGCCTTATTGGCAGGTCTTTCGACTGGCTCATACTACGGTGCAGCTTTCTCCTTATCAGCTAAATATATGCCAAAAGATAAGAAAAGTTTTTCTAATGCAATCATAAACAGTGGTTCAGCGTTAGGGATGGTTATTGGTTTAATAGGCTCATCTGTATTAGTAGGTGGTCTTGAAATTAAATGGAATTTCTTACTTTATATTATATCAATCCTCATTTTAGCTGTAACATTTGTGTTTGCTTTATTTGTTAAACAAGACAAAAAATTAGCTACAGAAGAACTAACAGAAGATAAGAAAACAACACAACATACAGATTCTAAAGTCAATTTATTCTCACCAAAACAATTAGTTGTCTATTTTGTCTATTTTGCAACATGTTATGGTTATTACATGATTGTAACATGGTTACCGTCATTCCTTGTCACAGAAAAAGGATTCGAACAAGGTTCAGTAGGCTATGTAGCTGCTTTAGTTGCAATCTCAGCAGTACCGGGTGCACTGATTTTTTCTAAATATATTGATAAAAATGCACATATGCGACTGAAATTAATTTTCTTCTTGTTAATTGGTGCAGCGCTAACAATTAGTCTAACAGTATTTTCCCCTAACCCAACAGTACTTTATGTTGCACTAATCTTATATGGTTTACTAGGCAAACTTGCAATTGATCCAGTATTAATCACGTATGTAACTGATTCAGTATCTTCAAATACAGTTGCTAAAGCATTAGGTTTCTTTAACTTCTTTGGTATGACTTCATCGGTTGTTGCGCCAACGCTTACTGGTTATATTGGTGACATTACTGGCTCGAAGGTATTAGCATTCTATATTGCAGCAATCCTTCTTGCAGCAGCAGCGATATTATTTTTCCTTGTAGTTATGTTAAGTGAAAAAAAACAGCCCCTAACTTCTGTAACTCAAGAATAAAACAAGGCTTCCATCAGTGGAGATTTTCTACATCTTCCACTGATGGTCTGCTTTTTTATATATTTAAATCAGGAATATTTTATTCATTTTTAACTGTTATAGGTAATAGAACACATTTCCATTTTCTTCACTTAAAAAATCCCGCTAAAAAGCATGCAAAATAGCTTTTTAGCGGGATTTTTTAAAATGTAATTTTTTCTGATGCAAATAAAGCTAATCTAATATCCAAGGAAGCTTCGGAAGCTTCGACAGACTGACCTAAAATTTCTTCGCATTTTTTAATACGATATTTTACTGTATTACGATGAATAAAGATATCTTCTGAAGTCTTTGTGAGGTCGCAATGGTTTGCCAAATATACTTTTAAAGTATGTTTTAGTTCTTTTTCCTTCGTTGTTTTCGGATAGGCTAATGAACCTAATGTGTACGTGATAAACGGTTTTAATTTGTTGGCTGGTATGAGTTGTAATAATTCTTCTACACTTTTGGATTTATAAAGTTCTATAAATCCTACTTCACCATTTTCAAACTTATTATCAAAAGCTTCATTTGCTTCGAAATAAGATAGTGGTAACTGTGAGAATTCAGAGACTTCATTACCAATACCAAATGATAATGAATTATTAAAAAACTTTTGATACTCTTTATTGAGATATTTGCAGTAATCTAAGTAATATTGATGTCTCGTTTGTAAAAGTATCGTAAAGCGATGCTTACCTGGAGACGTATATATACTGATAGTGGGATCAATGTCAATTAACTTATGCGTTAGCCATTCAAAAGTCATTTGATACCGCTCATTCAAATAGATATTATTTTCTACATCTTGTTCTTTATCGATCGCACAAATTATTACTTGATAGTAATTTGATGGTTGGATATGATGCTTTTTTAAAAACTCAGGGTGCTGCTTGACAGAAATAAGGTTATCAGGGTGTTCAGACATGAGTGATTCAAAAAATCTGTCCACATCCTGTTGTTCCGCTTCCTTAATTTTACTATTTTTATAGATTGCAAGACTGAGAGTGTTTACAGCCTGTTCTATAGCTAGCAAACTAAATGGATAATTGAGCGTATTGACGTTTGAAACCATAAGATAATAAGGAAAATATTTAAATGCAGGAACCTCAAATATAATATGTTCTTCCTGGAAAGCTTCTCTATTATTAGGCGTAATATGCTTGGAATTTAAACATCTTTTAAAATAATTAAGATTTTTTTGAACATTTTCAGGGTGTTGATTGAAGTGATGGCTCATTGATTTAATTTGATAAAGAGGATTTAATAGCATCACTGGAACTCTGAGGAGTCTACTCATCCGTTCAATCATCATTTCCAAACTTAACCCTCTCATAAGCATCGTATTTAATTCTTGTTGGATGTCTAATGCAAAATATAATTTTTCAGTTTCTTCATCTAAAATATATGACGAGATGTGATGAGTAATCGATCCTAGATTCCAACTATCAGGAATGCTAATAACTGGAAATTTTAATTCGTTTGCAAATTCTATGACTTCATCATCTAATTTTTTTAAAAATCGGGAAAGCTTGATACCTATGCCTGCAACTTGTATATCATTTAATTCTCTAATGAGATCAATTAATCCAGATTGATTGTCTTGATAACACATACCAGTTGTTACGATAAATGAGTGTTGTGCAGTAAAGTCTTTGATATCAGGTGTCTCTGTAATATCGACCATTTCTACCACTCTCTCTAAATCGCCTTTATCATTTAACAATGTTAAATCTGAAAATTGTTGTACAGACATTATTTCTTTTAATGTTGTCATAAGAACTCTCTCCTAATCTTTGTTTGAAAAAGCCAAAATAAAAATTAAATATGTATGATGTTACAAAGATAACCTATCACACTGATTGTATACTATTTTTGAAGGTTATTATACGTATAATCCTTTATTAATCATAAAGGAGAATCATTATGCTAAAAAAAGGTCAGGATATCCAACGACATCCTTCATTTTTTGAAAAGCGCGGTTACAACAAGGATATCATGCCAAAGTTGCCTGAACAAAGAAATTCATCCGCATTTAACTTTTTTACACTGTGGATGGGGGCAGTGCATAACATTCCTAATTATACAGCTGTCGGTGGCTTCTTATTATTAGGTTTATCACCATTTCAAGTGATGTTATCACTTGTTATAAGCTCATTTTTAATTGCCTTACTACTTGTTGTAAACGGTTACGCAGGCTCAAAATATGGTATCCCATTCGCCATGCACTTAAGGCATACATATGGTGATATAGGTGCTAAATTACCAGGTGTATTACGTGGTGTTGTAGCCGGCATTGCTTGGTTTGGTTTACAAACATTTGCTGGCTCACAAGCTTTATTGATTCTAATGAATAAAATTTTTCCGGGATTCAATGACATTGGAGATGGTACTACAATTTTAGGTATTACTATTCCCGGATTAATCGCTTTCTTGTTATTCTGGGTAATTAACTTTGCCATTGGTATTGGCGGCGGAGGAACCTTAAATAAATTTACTGCTATTTTAAACCCAATGATTTATATAGTTTTTGGTGGAATGGCAATCTGGGGCATTAAAGTTGGTGGTGGACTCAATAAAATTTTGAGCTATGAACTGAGTTCGGAGGGTAGTATCTTATATCAAACCATTTTAGCGTTTATCTTAGTGTTTAACTCATTACTTGGTGTTTGGGCTGCTCCAGGGGCAAGCGTTTCTGATTTCACACAAAATGCGAAATCAACAAGAGCACAAATTTTCGGACAAGTTTCTGGTATTGTTGTTGCACATATTTTGTTTGCATTTTCAAGTGTAACAATTTTAATTGGTGGGTCCATTTATTTTGGTCAACAAGAGTGGAATATACTAAATATTATCAATCAATGGGATAGTGTATGGGCCATCTTCTTTGCTACAGGTGTACTTCTTATGACAACAATTTCTACAAATGCAACTAGTAATATTATTCCAGCGGCCTATCAAATAAGTGCGTTATTTCCGAAGTATATAAATTATCGGCGTGGAGTATGGATTGCATCGATTGCAAGCATTATCACTATGCCATGGAAGATGATGGAGAATAGTGAAAGTATCTTCATGTTTTTAAATATGATCGGTGCCATTCTTGGTCCGGTTGCTGGTGTGATGATTGTAAAGTTCTACTTCATTTCAAAGTGTAGGATCAATATCGATGAATTATATTTTGATAGTACTAGCAACGAACGACCAAAGGTGAGAATCAATATACAAGCTTATATTGCGACAATCGTTGGAGTATTCATATCTCTATTAGGTTTTATACCGAGGTTCCATGTCATTTTGGACTTTTCGTGGTTTATCGGATTTTTCACAGCAGGTATTTTACTTTTATTATTAAACGTTTTAAAAAAATAGAGGAGGATGATTCTCATGCAATTCGATTTAATTATTAAAAGTGGATTAGTTATTCTAGAAAATGGTGAGCAAGAAGTCGAAATAGGCATAAAAAATGGTAAAATCGCCGCAATTGGTAAAGATTTAGGTGAAGATGCACAAATTATTGATGCACAAGGCTTGATCGTATCTCCAGGCATGGTAGATGCACACGTACATATCACGGAACCAGGAGGAGGCTATCGCGATGAATGGGAAGGTTATGATACAGGTACACGGGCATGTGCAAAAGGTGGGGTAACAACAATTATCGAAATGCCATTAAACCAAATACCCGCAACTATTAATGGCTCATCTATTAAAGAAAAATTTACAGCTGGAGACGGAAAATTATCCGTAGATGTTGCCAGCTATGGTGGATTAGTGCCATTTAACTTAGACGGTGGTATTCAAGAATTAGATAACAATGGTGTCGTTGCCTATAAATGTTTTGTAGCGACCTGTGGTGACCGTTCTATAGAAGGTGATTTCATGAACGTGGATGACTATACACTTTACGAAGGTATGAAACAAATTGCGAAGACAGGTAAAATCTTATCTATTCACGCTGAAAATGCTGAAATTACTGATAGGCTAGGCGAATTAGCATATAAAAATGGCGAAACATCATTACGTGCTTATGTAGATTCACGACCTGTATTTACAGAAGTGGAACCAATTCGAAAAATAATCCTCTTTGCTAAAGAAACCGGTTGTCGCGTGCACATCGTTCATGTAGCTTGTGAGGAAGGTATAGATGAAATTGTGAAAGCGCAGCAAGAAGGTGTCGATATTACATGCGAAACATGTACACACTATCTATATTTCTATAAAGAAGAATTAGATACTATCGGTCCAGTTGTAAAATGTTCGCCGCCAATCCGTGAACAATCTCGCTTGGAAGGTATGTGGAATCGTGTACTTAATGGGGATATTTCATTCGTAACATCAGATCATTCACCATGTACACCAGACTTGAAAGATAAGGACAATGCCTTTGAGGCTTGGGGAGGTATCGCAGGTGTACAAAATAACGTAGACATATTATTCGATGAAGGTGTACAAAAACGAAACATGCCATTAGCTCAATTTGCAGCGATTATTGCTACAAACCCTGCGAGACGTTTTAATCTAGAACAAAAAGGTAGCATCACAGTAGGGAAAGATGCAGACTTCGTATTTATTAAAAAAGATGCACCTTATGAATTAAAAGCCGAGGACTTAGCATACCGACACAAAATTAGTCCTTATGTTGGGCGCAAAATCGGAGCACAGATAGTGAAAACAATCCTTCGCGGTGTTGAAATCTATGACAAAGATAAAGGAATTGCAGATGAGAAAGTAGGTCGATTTATCTCTCAAGCAATAGATAATTAGCCGTGATTTATCCAAACAAGCGATATTGAATGAAATAGACTTACTACATCATGCCATTGGACGTGGAACAACACTTGCTACATTCTGGGAGAATACTTTTAAATATCTATGTTTATATTGTTTTGGACATGGCATAAAGTACTTACTCTTTAGAGTAGTAGAAAATAGGTCCTGTTGCGCTTTAAATATACTTGGAGCGGAGCATCGTAAATAACGTAGAGGACCTTAAAAAGATCTTTATAAGTATATAATGTTTCATACCTATTACTCTGAAAAAAGGTGCAATACTTATGGAATTGCGATGTATGAACGAAGAAGAACAAAAAACTCGTCTATCGTGTTTAAGCATAAATGGATATCTACAATCAAATTAGTTTAGCTCAATTCAAATTTTAAAGAAATAAACTACTTAGAAAGAAGTGACAACGATGTGGTTTCAACAATACGATCCACTTGGAAACGAAATAGTGAGTGGAATCATAGCCTTCCTTCCCATTCTTCTATTTCTACTAAGTTTAACAGTCTTTAAATTAAAAGGGGTTTATGCAGCAGCATTAACATTAGGCCTTACCCTTATTATTACCGTCGGATTCTTCGGAATGCCCATTACGAAAGCCTTAGGGGCAATTCTTCTCGGTACAGGCAAAGCGTTATGGCCAATCGGATATATCGTTATTATGGCTGTTTGGTTGTACAAGATTTCAGTTAAAGCCGGAAAATTTGAAACAGTACGTGGTAGTATTGCTAGTATTACAGAGGATCAACGTCTTCAATTATTGCTAATTGGCTTTTGCTTTAACGCTTTCTTAGAAGGCGCAGCAGGATTAGGTGTCCCAATCGCTATTTGTGCAGCATTACTTGTGACTCTTGGTTTTAAACCAATTAAAGCTGCTGGACTTTGCCTAATTGCTAATGCCTCTACAGGTGCATTCGGTACAGTTGGAATTCCAGTTATTACAGGTGCTCAAGTAGGTGGAATGGAAATTTTAGATCTTTCTAGAATGACAGCATTTATGTTACCGTTAATTTCATTTCTCGTTCCGTTTATCCTCATCTTTATTCTAGATGGGCTCAAAGGAATAAAAGAAATATTCCCAGCTATTTTAATCGTCAGTGGCGCATTTTCGGTACTTCAATTACTAACGATTACTGTTATCGGGCCGGAGCTTGCGAATATTATCCCTTCTTTAGCTAGTATGATAATTTTGGCAGTATTTTTAAGAAGATGGCAGCCTAAAACGATTTATCATGAGCCTGGTGTAGAAGCAACTGGAAATATAAAAAACTACTCTATGAGAGAAATCATGGTAGCATGGTCACCATTTTATTTACTTACTGGTGTTATAGCCATTTGGAGCCTCCCTACATTTAAAAATTTATTTGCAGCAGATGGTGCACTTAATTTTACTAACGTTGCCTTGAAAATCCCAGGATTACATGATCAAGTCATGCGTACACCGCCAATAGTAACCGAAGAAATACCTATGCCAGCAATCTTAAATCTTAACTTTGTTTCAGCAACAGGAACAGCGATTCTAGTGACAATTATTTTAACAAGTATTCTATTTCCTGCGTTAAACATAAATCAAACCGTTAATTTGCTCGGTGGCACCATTAAAGAATTGTGGTTACCAATTTTTACGATCGTTCTTGTAATGGCTTTTGCAAATCTCTCGGACTTCTCGGGTCTTAGTACTTCTTTGGGACTTGCACTTGCAAAAACGGGTGACTTCTTTCCATTTGTAAGTCCAGTATTAGGATGGATTGGTGTCTTTCTCACTGGATCTGTTGTTAATAATAACGCGTTATTTGGTAGCTTACAGGTGGTTACTGGGACGCAAGTCGGTATATCACCATCTTTGTTAATGGCAGCCAATACAGCTGGAGGTAGCGTGGCAAAATTGATTTCACCACAATCTATCGCTATTGCAGCAGCAGCCGTTAATGAGACTGGGAACGAGTCAAAAATCTTCCAATATACATTACGGTACAGCTTAGGTTTGCTACTTCTCATATGTATCATGACATTTGGCTTATCATTTATCTTAAAATAATTAAAAAATGAACTAAACCGCATGGTAAATCAGAGTTTTCACATTGATTTACTATGCGGTATTTTTTTAATAAAGATAAATTCGCTTCCTTCAGCTATTTTTGAATGCTGATGGAGTTGTATAAAAAAAGCTGGAACTTGCTCCGTACGTACGACTACTTAGTAGCCTATACATAATCGATAGCTAACTGTATTCATTTTTCGTGCTCGGCGTTTACCTCTAATCCAACTTTTGAACCTTTATCCAACATATATTTGTTGATAGTGCATAAAAAGAGCTTCCATAATTGTTTGTTCTGTCAATGAATGGTTGTGAGTATGGTCCTATAATAAAAGTGTATTAGAGGAAGGAGTGAAAGAGTAATGGATATTCAATTAACGTTTGAAGCTTTAGATAAGAAATTCACAGGTTTTGGGGGCTTAGAACAAGGTGGAATTACACGCCTTTTATATTCTCAAGAATGGAATGATGCGGTTCGTGAGCTGGAAAAAACATTCAAAGAAGAAGGATTAGAAGCAAGCTTTGACGACATCGGGAACTTATCTGGGCGTCTTGTTGGAAGTAAATATCCAAAAGAAACAATTTTGACAGGATCACACATCGACACAGTTGTTGAAGGTGGGCATCTGGATGGTCAATTCGGTATCTTATCTGCACTTGTTGCTGTGAAATATTTAAAAGAAAAATATGGTCAACCACTACGATCATTAGAAGTATTATCGCTTGCAGAAGAAGAAGGTAGTCGATTCCCTTACACATTTTGGGGTAGCAAAAACTTCTTTAACTTAGCAAAAAAATCGGATGTTGACACAATTGAAGATGCTGAGGGTATTAAGTTCGAAGATGCGATGCGTAAATCAGGTTTTGATTATCGGAAAACGACTGACGTTCGTAATGACATCAAAGCATTTGTTGAAATTCATATTGAACAAGGTAAAGTGTTAGAGACAGAACATAAAACAATCGGTGTTGTCAATGGAATCGTCGGTCAAAAACGCTTCACGATCAATTTAAAAGGTGAAGCAAACCACGCTGGCACTACGCCCATGTCATTACGTCGTGATACAGTTGTTGCCTATAGTGAAATTGTTTCGGACTTAACAAAACGTGCTAGAGAAATTGGGGAACCACTTGTGTTAACGTTCGGTCATGTCACACTTGTACCAAACACAGTAAATGTAGTTCCTGGTGAAATTACGTTCTCAATAGATTGTCGTCATGTTGATCAGCAACTATTAAATGATTTTGCAGCAGAAATCGAAGACAAAATTAAATTAGTCGCTGAAGCAAATAGCATGACGTATGATATTAATTTATGGATGGATGAGGCACCAACATTGATGGACAAAGAAATCGTTCAAATCATTGAACAAGCAGCAAAGAATAATGTAGGTGATCAATATAAAGTGATGCCATCGGGTGCAGGACATGACTCACAAATTTTTGCTCAATATGTTCCAACGGCGATGTTGTTTGTACCTTCTATTGGTGGAATTAGTCACAACATTAGTGAAGAGACGAAGATAGAAGATCTTGTTAAAGGTATTGAAGTATTAAGCGATGTACTTTATGAACTAGCATATAAAGAATAAAAATAAAGAAAAAGGAGCCAGATACTTATGGGTTACTTAAATCAAGTTCAAGGATACAGAGAAGGTTTATTAGAAACACGTTCTGTCATTAAGAAAGACAATTACGCGGTAATCACACCAGACGGCCTAGTTAATAATGTTGTACCTGGCTTTAAAGATTGTGATGTAACAATCTTAGGATCTCCACGTTTAGGTGCAAGATTTGTAGATTATTTAGTAACAGTAAAAAACCAAGGTGGAAACAAAGCTGGTTTCGCTGGTGATGGTATTCAATCATTTGTATACGTAGTTTATGGCAAAATCAATGCTTTTGCAGATGGTAAAAGATACGAATTAACAGAAGGTGGGTATTTATATGTACCCCCACACTTACAGTTGACGTTTGAAAATAATAATAACGGTGAAGATAGCCGCTTATTCTTATACAAAAAACGTTATCAACCTCTTAAAGGACAACCTCTTAAAGGGTATACTCCAGAAGTCGTTACAGGGAATGTGAACGACATCGAACAAGAGGCATATGAAGGTATGAAAGAAGTATTAATTCAAGACTTATTACCAAAAGAAATTGGATATGACATGAACATTCATATTCTTTCGTTCAAGCCAGGTGCTTCACATGGTTACATTGAAACACACGTTCAAGAACATGGCGCTTATGTTTTAAGTGGACGAGGCATGTACAACTTAGATAACGAATGGATGCCAGTTGATAAAGGTGACTATATCTTTATGGGTGCTTATGTACCGCAAGCTACCTATGCAATCGGTTTAGATGAACCATTCTCATACATTTATTCTAAAGATGCAAACAGAGATATTGATTTATAAAAGTGAGTATAGGATCTCCGATAGTTATCCAAAGATAAATTAGGCATCTTTGTTACAAAAGATATTCAAACATACATTCTAAATTATTTAGAATCTGACACAAAATATTAATTATATAAGGAGTAAAAAAGATGCGTGTATCTAGAGAAGAGCTATTTAATTTAATGAAGCAAAAGTTTATGAAAGCGGGATTAAATGAAGGAGCGGCACATGATGTTGCAGATGTATTAACATACGCCGATCATAGAGGCATTCACTCCCATGGTGCCGTACGTGTTGAATACTATTCTGAACGCATTGCAAAAGGTGGCATAACAGCAAATCCAAACTATACATTTGAACAAACAGGTCCAGCATCTGCGGTCTTTAATGGAGATAATGGTCCAGGTCACCAAGTTGCAAAACAAGCGATGGAAAAAGCAATTGAAATGGCAAAAAAATCGGGTATTGCCGTTGTTGGTATGAAACATATTTCGCATAGTGGTGCATTAGGTTACTTTGTTGAAATGGCGGCGGAGCAAGATATGGTTGCCTTAAGTATGTGTCAATCAGATCCAATGGTCGTGCCATTTGGAGGAACTGAGCCTTACTTTGGTACAAATCCAATTGCCTTTAGTGCACCATCCGCTGATGATCGTATCATCACATTCGATATGGCGACAACTGTCCAAGCATGGGGCAAAATCTTAGACGCAAGAAGTAAAAATGAATCGATTCCAGATACATGGGCAGTAGATGCAACTGGTGCACCAACTACGAATGCAAGAGATGTTCATGCACTCTTACCGATTTCAGGTCCAAAAGGGTATGGATTAATGATGATGGTGGATATTTTATCAGGTAGCCTTCTTGGAGTCCCACATGGTATACATGTGTCTTCCATGTATCAGGACTTAACAAAAGGGCGTGATTTAGGTCAACTTCATATCGTGATTAACCCTGCCTATTTCACAGATTTAGATGCTTTCAAACTACAAATTACAACAATGCTCAATGAATTAAAAACACAGCCAGCCGCAGAGGGCTATGGAGAAATTTATTATCCAGGTGAACGCGGTATATTAAGAAGTCAGGAATATGATAAGGAAGGTATTGAAATCGTAGACGATATTTACAACTACCTTGTGTCAGACGACGTTCATTACGATCGTTATCACGGAAAAAATAGATTTGCAGAATAATAAATTGGAGGATCATCATGTTATACACAATTATAAAAGAAAACACTTATAAAGACTCCATCGTGTTAATGCTTTTATCCAACAAGTTGTCTGCAATTGATGGTGTAAACAAAGTATCGATCATGATGGGAACACCAGCGAACAAAGACATTTTTAAATCTTCTGGCTTAGGCACGGATGAATTAGAAAAAGCAAAGCCAAATGATATCGTTATCGTTGTAGATACAGAGCAAGAAGAAAAAGTAGACGAAGTGAAAGAAGAAGTAGAAATTGCTTTAAAAGGTGATTCGGATTCACAAAATACGTCTAAAGATCAAGAAGCTCACAACTGGAAACGTGCAATGGAGCTTGCGAACAATCCGAACTTAGCATTAATTTCAATTCCTGGTCAATATGCAGCGATGGAAGCGGAAAACGCGTTGAACGAAGGCTTACATGTGTTCATGTTCAGTGACAATGTTTCTAAAGAAGACGAAGTGAAATTGAAACAAAAAGCGCATGAAAAAGGGTTATTAGTGATGGGTCCAGACTGTGGTACTGCACTTATTCACGGCGTACCTCTTGCCTTTACCAATAACGTAAACGAAGGCGATATTGGTATTGTTGGTGCATCAGGTACAGGGATCCAAGAAGTAACAACAATTATTGACCGTTATGGAAAAGGTGTGACAAACGCACTTGGTACAGGTGGACGTGATCTATCAACGGAAGTTGGTGCGATCACGATGTTAGATAGCATCAAAGCGTTAAACCAAGATCCGAAAGTAAAAGTCATTACCGTGATTTCTAAACCACCTGCAGAGGAAGTACAGCGCAAAGTATTAAACCTATTAAGAAATATTAACAAACCAGTTGTAACGTTATTTTTAGGGGACAAACCTTCTTACCAAGAAGAGAACATCTATCATGCTTATACACTTGAAGAAGCAGCGGTTGTAGCTGTCCAATTATCAAACGGTGACAAACCAAATTTTGAACCGACAACAGCTGATGTAAACGTTGTATTAAAAGAATCACAAGTTGGTATTAAAGGTTATTATTCAGGCGGTACATTAGCATCTGAAGCAGCGATGTTAGTGAGAGATGCTTTCAAAGATACAATGACTAAAGAGAAAAGTGAAAGCTATGTTTTAAAAACAAACAATCATGAAATCATTGATTTAGGTGATGATGTATATACAAAAGGTAAACCACACCCGATGATTGATCCTGAAAAACGTATCGAAATGCTTGAAAAATCTATGGACGACCCTGGAACAGCAGTCATTATGATTGATAACGTGATTGGTAACGGCGGTCATGAAGATATGGCTAGTGAACTAGCACCAACAATCAAACGTATTTTGGACAGTGCACGTCAAGATGGTCGTCAACTTGCAGTACTTGCAACAGTTGTTGGTACAGCACAGGACATCCAAGGTTATGATAAACAAATTGAGATTTTAAAAGAGAGTGGTGCAATTATTTGTAAGACAAACGATCAAATGGTTCGAACAGCTATCCAACTTGTAGGCGGTACAGTGGAACAACCAATCGTTGATGTACAAAAATTTGATTATACAGAAGAAAACTTGGCAGTCGATGAGAAAATTATGTCCTTCATTAATATGAAACCAAGTGTCATCAATATTGGGCTAAAAAGCTTTACGGAAGCTCTTCAAAACAGTGGCTCCGAATGTGTTCAATTTAACTGGCGTCCAATTGCCGGTGGCGATGAGAAGTTAATGAAAGTACTTCAATTCTTAAACTATTATGAAGGAGGTACAATCTAATGGGTTACAAAACAATAAATGAAGCGAACGAAGCCGTTATTCAGAAGATCATAGCAGCAGCACCATTCTTAACGGATGTTGTACCTGCGAAATCTGTGATTCCTGAACTAGAAGACTATGTGTTATTACACGCTGGGCCTCCTATTAAATATGAAAATATGACAGATCCTATGCAAGGTTCCTGTGTTGGCGCAATCCTTTTTGAAGGATGGGCAGAAGACGAAAAGAATGCACGTGAATTACTGGAAAACGATAAGATCACATTCATTCCATGTCACCATGTGAATGCTGTTGGACCAATGGGTGGTATCACGTCACCTAACATGCCAGTACTCGTTGTTGTAAACAAAGAAAGCGGTAACGAAGCGTACTGTCAAATGAACGAAGGCATTGGAGCCGTTTTACGCTTTGGCGCCTACAATGAGCAAGTCATCAATCGTTTACACTGGATGAAAGATGTGCTAGGTCCTGTATTAAGTAAAGCCTTAAAAACATTTAATGAAGGCTTGAATGTCAACGTATTGATTGCTAAAGCTATTGCAATGGGTGATGAGTTCCACCAGCGTAATATTGCAGCTTCACTTGCATTTTTAAAAGAACTATCGCCTGTCATTGCATCACTAGAAGACGTTGAAAAAGAACAACGTACAGAAGTAATCCAATTTTTAGCTGACACAGACCAATTTTTCTTAAATATTGCTATGGCGACTGGTAAAGCAATCATGGATGCAGCACGTACTATCGAACACGGTACAGTTGTTACCGCAATGTGCCGTAACGGTGAAAACTTTGGTATCCGTATTGCGGGTATGGGAGACGAATGGTTTACTGGTCCTGTTAATACCCCGCAAGGATTATACTTCACTGGTTATTCAGCAGAAGATGCCAACACAGATATTGGCGATTCAGCGATTACAGAAACAATTGGTGTTGGCGGTATGGCGATGATTGCGGCACCTGCAGTTACACGCTTCGTTGGTACAGGAGGATTTAATGATGCGCTTGAAATAAGTAATCAAATGACTGAAATTTGTATCGGCGAAAACCCGAACTATGTCATTCCAACATGGGACTTCAAAGGCGCATGTTTAGGCATCGATGCACGGAAAGTTGTTGAAACAGGAATAACACCTGTCATCAATACAGGGATTGCCCATAAAATTGCGGGCTATGGACAAATTGGTGCCGGTACGGTACACCCGCCAATCGAATGTTTTGAGAAAGCCATCACAGCATATGCTGAAAAGTTAGGTTTTAAAGGATGATTTTACAAGCAAGTGCGGTTGGTCCAATCGCACTTGAAGTATTGAATGAAGGAAACACCTTTACCGTGCACAGTATTTTTGAAAAAGGTTTGAATATGGTTGATCGACATGGCGAATTGCTATTTGCTGGTACCGACGAAAATGGGACATTTCCATTCGGCATCTTGCTTGATCATCAAACTAAACAAACGATAAAGTCCTATATAAGAGTGGGCGATACATTAACATTTCACACTAATCGACTCTTTCATACCTGTTTTGAACTGGTGTTTAATGTAAAGATACTACCGTTATATATGGATTTTGATCAGGCAAATATCAATAGACTAAAAGAAAATTTCGAATGCATTTCATTTACATCCTATGAATCAACAGATTTTGAACGAGCACGAGTGTTGGCCTTGATCGATAGATTACATGATCCAAGCCAAAATCTTGAGAAGATATTCCGTTATTTTATTGGACGTGGACAAGGTTTAACACCAACTGGTGACGATATACTGGTCGGCATATTGTACGGGCATTTTCTAAATAATTTTATAAAACATAAACATCTTGAAACTTTAAAAGCTTTAATCAAGGAACCTTTAACGACCATTGTCAGTAAGCGCTTTTTAACATGTGCTTTAGATGGTGTATTTAGTTCGAAGATTACAGCATTACAGCACGATCCATCCTTAGAAAGCATGAAAAGTCTTATAGAAGTTGGCTCTTCATCTGGGATGGATACGTTATATGGCATTTACTTGTCGTTAATGAAGGAGTGAAAGAAATGGGAAAGAGTGTAGTTATTGCATTGGGCGGTAATGCAATTTTACAGCCTCAACAAAAAGCAACTTATGATAATCAATTCAAAAATGTAGTGTCTGCAACTCGTCATATGATAGAAATGAAGGAAGCGGGGCATAAAATTGTTATTACACATGGCAATGGTCCGCAAGTGGGCAATATCATTGCCCAAAACGAAGCTGCTAAAAATGTAGTCGAACCACTACCAATCCATGTTTGTAACGCAGAATCGCAAGGTTTCATTGGTTATATGATGGAAACAGCTTTAAAAAACCATATTAAAGAGCGAGACATTCATGCAAATGTGGTTACATTACTAACAATGGTTGAAGTGGACAAGGGTGATCAAGCTTTTAAAAATCCGACTAAACCAATCGGTGTATTTTTCTCGGAAGAAGAAGCGCAGCGTTTAGAAAAACAAGGCTTTACTATGGCAGAAGATGCAGGTCGAGGATATAGACGCGTTGTCCCTTCACCAGAACCACAAGTGATTCATGGTATAGATGAAATTAAACGTTTAATTGATGAAACGATTGTTATTTCATCTGGTGGTGGCGGTATACCTGTATATCGTGAAGACAGTGGTCAATTACATGGTATTGAAGCAGTCATTGATAAAGATCGTTCAGGATTAAAACTTGCGCAACAAGTGAATGCGGATGTTTTCATGATGTTAACGGATGTCCCAAATGTCTATATTAATTTTGGGAAAGAAAATGAACAAAAATTAAGCCAAATTACCATAAAAGAAGCTGAACAATACGTTGCAGAAGGTCAATTCCCAGCAGGTAGTATGTTACCAAAAATGCAAGCAGCTATCGAATTTGCGAAACTAGGCAAAGAGGCAATTATTTGTTCATTAGATCAAGCGGTTGCAGCATTAGAAGGAAAAGCAGGCACACGTATAATTCAATAAGTCTCTTGTTAGCTATATAAACAAGGAGGCGGATATAACAAGTTAAAACCTTAAAAAGCACAAGAAATCAATTTTAAATTGATAGCTTGCGCTTTTTTTGATAGTTTCGCTTCTTTTTTTATCTTCCTATTCGGCAAATATGATCCATAGCGCTTAACAACAATGCTGGTATTAAAACAAAACAAAGCAAAGTATGCAAAGAAGAATAGTATTCAGGTGGACTTTCTAAAGTGAATTTTTGACGAGGAAAAGAATACAGAATATTTTTAGCTGTGGCTATCGATTTGGAAGGACTAACGCTTTTCTGATAAAATGGTAAACTGTATTTAAAACTCCTATATGGAAAGAGGATTGCTGTGAAAAAGAAGTTAGTATTGATTGGGATAGGGATTCTGTTCGTTTTCCTTCTCCTACTAGGCACTTATAAATTAATGAATTCTAGGACGTATCAGTTATTTGGGGGTTTAACCAAACAAGTAGAGACGCATCAAAAAGTGGTTGCTTTAACGTTTGATGATGGTCCGGCAGATAACACAAATCAGATATTATCGCTATTAGAAGAGTACAATGCTAAAGCTACCTTTTTTCTGATAGGTTCAGAAATAGAAAAATTTCCTGAGGAAGCAAGAAAAATTGCAGAAGAAGGACATCAAATTGGGAATCATACCTATTCGCATAAGCGGATGATTTTCAAAACACCCACTTACTACAAAGATGAAATAGAAAAGACCGATCAATTGATTCAAAATGCGGGATACAAAGGTGAAATTGATGTTCGGCCACCTAATGGGAAAAAGTTGATAGGGTTGCCGTATTACTTAAATAAACATAAAAGGGAAACTATAACTTGGAACCTTGAGCCAGATACTTTTTACACAACGGTTTCTGACAAAGTAAAATATGTGACAGAGAATATTGAACCTGGTTCGATTATCTTGCTGCATCCAATGTATGATAAAACAGGCCAAGCGCTCCAAACAATTGAAGGTATACTACAGGAACTTTCAAAGAAGGGTTATACGTTTATCACGGTGAATGAACTTCAAGATTTATAGTATAAAAACAGAGTTAGTTGCCTACTTCCTAGGATTAACGCTGTTTTTTGTTACTCTTCTTTAGGAAATTTCCCTTCTTTATTTATGTTTTACACCGACAGCCTTTAAATAAAAAGATCTTCTTGTAGCGAAAGAAAAGAGATGTTAGGGCAAACAATAAATCGAGGGCTACTTTTTATAAAAAAGGATAGTCAGCTTTTGGGTAAATGGTTAGAGGCGAAGAAATGCGTCTCTTTTTCATTGTAAGCTCGGCATACGTAGGAACTCTGGGGTGGAAGGTTCAGAAGCGGGAAGATATAGAAAGGATGGTTAATGAGTCTGTGGTATCGCGGAATCAGCAGGAAACTGAAAGCAAGCACATACGTGAGACATACAAATTTCATAGAAGGCTATGGATGATTGAGGTGAGTGTCCACTATACTTTCAACACGAAAAATGATCTTGTGTGAATGCAAAGATCGCTGTCTTTTTTTAAATTTTTCAGGAAAAATGCCAATTCCACGGAGTGGAGAACGTGTGTTCCTTTCGGTGAATTGAGCTAAAGAGGGAAGTCAGTAAGTTACATCAGGAACATTGTAAAAGAAGGTTGTTTTTTTGCTATTCAACTAACGGAGCAGTAGTGAAAGGAACTAGCAAAAGTTTTATAAATGCTAAAATATCTGCAACAGGTACTATTCATGGAACTTACATCAGGAAAATAATATAGAAAGCAGTAAACAAAACTTGAGGAGGTATTGTAGTGAACCAACACAAAGTGATTATTACTCAGTATAATCTTAAATACGCTGAACAAACAGTGGAGATGTGGCGAGATAGTAAGGAACAGGCTATTGGTCAGAAAGAAATTCACAGCTTTGAAAGTCACGTTTATTTTTTAAACCATATATTATCTGAGCAGTTTCAAATAGATTTAGCGTTAATTGATGAAAAAGTAGTTGGAATGATTGCCTATAATGAAAGGGAAATAAGCCAACTTTATATTCATATAGATTATCAAGGAATCGGTATAGGTCATACATTACTAGATAAAGTAAAAGCACAATCAAGCGGTA
Organism: Lysinibacillus sp. CNPSo 3705; assembly: GCF_028674935.1. NCBI lineage: Bacteria > Bacillati > Bacillota > Bacilli > Caryophanales > Bacillaceae > Lysinibacillus > Lysinibacillus sp. CNPSo 3705. Next base: position 125,026 of record NZ_JAQZSD010000004.1, read on the forward strand.
GATTAACATTACACACATTTGAAGTAAATGAAAATGCACAACGATTTTATGAAAAACAAGGATTTGCAATCATCGGTAGAGGACACGAAAATGAAGAAAATTTAGCTGATATTCAATATGAATGGAAATCCACATAATTGCAAATCTAAACGATGATTGTAAGGAATGGGCAGTCTAGTTCGATTTACGAAATATTAAAAACAGAGTTGATTCTATAATTTTGTAGATTAACTCTGTTTTTATGTTAATAAATTTTTAGAAAACAGTCTAAAAGAAACAAGACTATTACCGAATGGGGAAAATTAGGTGATATATTTGTTGTAATAGCTGAAATGGAGGCTCATGCTCACGAAATTTAAAATTTTTTATTTGACCCTGCAACATAGTTTAACCTTTATACTGAAATCGTTGCAGTATAGAACCTTATCGCCTCCGTTCCATTAAAAACTTTTGATAAAGAGATACGTGGCTATCTCAAATCATACTGTGTTATGAAACAAGATGAACAAGAAAAATGTTTAAAGGAGAGAAAATGAAAAATGAGTGTAGAAATTTATAACAGAGAACGTTCTGTAGAAAGTATTCAATTTGAAAAATTGTTAACTTCCGAAAGTAATAAAAAGAGTTTTTCTAGTATTGAAAACACCGAACAGTATGTTAAGCAAATGGGAATTGAAAATATAAAGCCATATGTTGTTGGGGACGATGTTCAATTTTCAAATAATGTTAAGGAGCAAGCATTCGAGGGCATGCAGGTTTTCACATTAAATGACCAAGAGTCCCTGAAGCAAAAAGTTATTCTATATATACATGGTGGGGTGGTGCTTGGACGAATCAACCTTTAAATTTCCACTGGTGGTTCTTGGATAAAATAGCGCAATCTTTAAAAGCGAAAATAATTACTCCTATTTACCCTAAAGTACCTCATTTTAACTATAAAGATACTTATCCAAAAATCCTAAACCTTTATAAAGAAATTCTTGAAACAGTTGAAAGTACCGAGCAATTGACTATCATGGAAGATTCGGCAGGCGGCAATATAGCACTTGGGCTAGCTCATCTTTTAAAAATGAACCGTTTGCCGCAACCAAAAGATATTATTTTATTGTCGGCATGTGTTGATATGAGTTTTGAAAATCCTCATATAGCTGAATATGAAGAAAAGGATCCGATGTTAGCAAGGGAAGGAATAGAAGTCATTACAAAGATTTGGGCAGCTGATAAAAATGTAAAAGACTCGTTGATCAGTCCGATATACGGTGACTTTAAAGGACTTGGGAAGATTACTCATTTTATTGGAACACATGAATGTTTATATCCAGATGCAATAAGACTTGATGAAAAGCTAACAGAACAGGGAATTGAAATCGATACTTTTGTTTATCCTAAAATGAATCATGTGTTTGTTGTTATGCCAATCCCTGAAGCGGAGAATGCACAACAGAAAATTATTTCTATAATTATTAGTGCATTGAAAGAAATGGAGAGTTAACTGTACATGAAGCGGCCACCAGGAGGGAAAACTTCGTTTAAAACAAGAACTTCTATGACTTTATTCGTTCAAATATAGAAGATAAGAGTTAATCGACCACATTACGAAAGAAAGCGAGCATTAACCTGCGATGTGTGTAATTTAAAGGTGTCTGAAAGTACGTATTCATATTATCAATCAATTCATAAAAGCTGAACAGCTACATGTCAGTGAATAAAAGCTATTCACACGCAATGAAATATATAAATCCTTTTTCGGGAGGCGAAATAATTAATAAATTAAAATAGGAGGAAATTTGAATTGAGAAAAATATACGTATTACTTTTTGTTTTTTTGTTTATTGGGAGCAGTAACCTTGTTCATGCAGAAGATAAAGCAACAAAACAAGGAAGTTCGTATGATGTTAAGAAACTTTATTTAGACAACGGTTTTACTGAGGTTAATGAAGCAATAAAAAAAACCGAAGATTTATTAAAAAAAAATTTAGAGCTTCCAACTCGTGTTCCACCAATTACTTTTACACATATTGTAGGAAGTTTTAGCAGTGCATCAGGAGGACCTAATTTAGAAATTTCTTATTTAGATGAGAATTCACCACGTACCCGTTTTAAAATATTGGTTTCCAAAACGCCTCCTTCTTCAAATGATTCTAAAAAAATACGTTTAGAGGATGGCAATGAATTACTTTATTATAATCACAGTGATTTTGATGTGTTTGTAATTGAAAAGAAAGAACTTGGATACACTTTTATGATTGATAAAGAGAGCAGTAAAAAAATTACTATGGATGGTGTAGTTAAAATTGTTAACTCTATGGAATAAGCGGGGAAATGCTTACTTATAACGTTTTAACTTTTTCATTTAGCTGATAACAGTACAAATGTAAAGGTGATGTTAATGAAGGATGGCTAAAACCAATCGTGAAAAAGCTTTAGTGATGAAAATTTTTCAAAGGTAGTTTGATTGCATTTTATGAATTATGAAAAAATGAAATTCGATAAAACATTACAAAAAATACAGTCCGACGCCAAAAAATAGTAATCAGTGAAAGCGTGAGAACATAAAAAATTTATGGCAGATATTACGTATTTTCACACGCTTTAGGATGATTGGTGATATTGGGTGTCGGCATAATTTTATATATATTTAGTTACAAATAAACGTTTGACTGACTTGATTATAGAAACGTAAAACAACGTAAACTCATAGTACAAACGGATTTAGATTTTTTGCAAGCACTTAAAGAAATACCAGTTTACATTTTTTAGCCGTTTTGTCTCAATGTTATTAGTATACTTTTCATTGATACACAACTTCCTATAATTTATATTATGTAAACTAAAATTATTTGGCGTGGAGGAGGGCTTGGATTCGTCAACTACCCATAATATCTGTACTTTTCGACTTGTATTTCTTAAGTTCCTTATAATTTTCATGTGAACGATAACTCTCCTTTTTACGATAAGATAATGGGATGATTGTACGGATAATAATTATTGTTTAATACGATATCTGGAGGTTTTTACTTGCAACTACATGCAGCCATTGATGAATTTGCTTTTTATATCGAGATTGAAAAAAATTACTCAGTTAATACAGTCACTAGTTATGAATACGATTTACAACTCTTCTTGACCTTTTTATCGGATCATGGCTGTTCAACCTGTTTTAAATGAGATCACCAGGACCCAAGTACGTCGCTTTATCCAATATTTATTAGGATCATTAAAACAAAAACCTCGTTAAAATTTCTTCCTTAAAATCATTCACAAAATATTGTTTATTTAAAGGAACAATATTTTGTGAATGATTTTACGCGCGGGATTGAATCACCAAAGACCAATGATAAACTTCCTGTCTATATGACATTAACGGATCTAAAACAGCTATTTGACTATTTAGAACGCGCCCAATCACGTTTTTCGATGCGGAATGAGATAATGTTTAAATTGTTAGCAACAACAGGTCTGAGGCGTTCTGAGCTCGTTTCATTGACCTGGGAACAAGTTGATTTGGTAAGTGAAACAATTCGAATAGAAGGAAAAGGGAAAAAAGAACGTATATTGCCCCTTCATCCACACTTAATGCCGCTTCTGGCATCTTATAAAGCTTCTTTAAGATCATATCAAATTTATCCAACAGAACCTGTTTCTCTAAATAAAAATCGTAAAGCATTAGATCCGCGTGGGTTACATGTCATCTTTAAAGATGTATTGAAAAAGGCAGGCCTCTCGCCTACCCGCTTTACACTGCATAACGGATGTTACAACAAAATAAGGAAAACGTGTTAGAGTGCCTTTTAAGCCCAATGGAGCTGGGAAGATTAAAAAAACACCATCCTTTCGTATAGTTCTACAAAAAGAATAGCGTTTTTTCTTGTTTAGTGGATATATTTTCCTTATCTGCTGGCTTAAGTTAAAATGTGACCGCCTTCTACATGAAGAACGGTTCCAGTCACGAAACTATTTTGTAGCAAGTATAGTACGCTTTGTGCAACATCTTCAGCTCTTCCTATTCGTTTTACAGGGAGTTTGTTTTCAACTGCATTATAGAAGTTATTACGTGCTTCTTCTGGCATTTTGCTACGGGAAGGTGTATCAATTATTCCAGGTGAAACGATGTTTACTCGGATCGGAGCAAGTTCTAAAGCCAAAGTCTGGCCTAGATTCGAAATAGCCGCATTGACTGCCCCTAGAATTGCTGAGCCAACCATAGACTTGTAGGCTACAACCCCGGAGAACAAAGTGATTGAACCGTTTGGTAAAATTTTCGAAGCACCGTATTTCGCTGCATAATATTGTCCCCAGAATTTGTTTTCAAATAGTTTTCGGGCTTGGGCTGTATCCGTTTGGAGGAATGACCCGCCGGATGTTTCTGCCGCGCTTACCACAAGATGATCGAACTGGCCGATCTTTTCAAAGAAAGACTGGACTTGCTGTTCTTGCGTTGTATCTAGAGTATAAGCCGTTGCTCTATCTCCTAGTTGCTCTTTTGCATTCCGTAATTTATCTTCGGAACGGCTGGCAATGATTACTTCTGCCCCATGAGCTATTAGCTGTTTAGCTGATTCCAAACCAATCCCAGAGCTTCCACCGATAATTACAACTTTTTTATCTTTTAACATGTTTTTCTCCCCTTATACGTTTACTTAATAGATTAAAAATTCAATACCTCTTGCAGATGTAAATCAAGTTCGGATACAAACTTTTCAACTTTCGGATTTTTGACTACATCATAACAAGAGAAACTCTTTAAAGGTTTCATTCCGAGAAATTTCTGTATACGATGTAAATGACTTAATGCATCTTCTAGGCTGCTCCCTTCAAAAAATTGACTTGGATCGTTAAATGCTTTTTCAGGAGCATTCCAGGTAGTCGAAAACATATATTTCTTTTCAGTCAACAACCCGCCTTTTCCATACTGATCAGCACCCCTAAAAAATAAACCATAAGCATATACTTCATCCATATACGACTTCAATAAGCCCGGGACACTGAACCAATAGATAGGTGTTTGGTAAATGACAATATCAGCCCATATAAATTTTTGTTGTTCTTCTTCGATTTTATATCCTTTTTGAATAATTGTTGTTTTTACATTGTTTTTTTCACTTAAAAAACTGACCATTTTGTTCATCAATGTTTGGTTTAAATTCCCCTCTGCTGAACTATACTTCTGATGACCGTTAATTATAAGTATATTTTTCATCTTTATCTAGCTCCTTCAATTATATGAATTCTAAAAAAACTGCCTAGCGTGTAGTTGATAACCCTACTGCACTTAAGGTAAAATTCAAATCGTTTGCTTCATCCGGAAGAATACTCATGATGATGTATCAATAGCAAAAGCATTGATTTATATAGCAATGAGAGCAAACGGTAGTTTGTTTCGTTGATTTCTTGCAATAATTTTAGTCACCTCCTCAATAAGGGATGAAATTATAAGTACAACGATATTATAAATATAGTAACTTCATTTACGGAAGTAGTGATATTTATTTCATAAAGTTTCTGAAAGTATACTATTGTGATATGATAAGGTGAATTAAACAAAAAAATTTTTCGGGAGGATGTTTCATATGAGCGTTATTGAGCCAGTAATATTAACCAAAGGAGCACCAGGTGAGACTTGCCCCATTGCTAAAACGCTCGACGTGATTGGGACTAAATGGACTTTTTTAATTATTCGCGATCTGCTTATAGAAGGAACAATGCGATTCAGTGACCTATTGAAATCAATGAATGGAATTAGCCCGAAAACACTTTCACTCCGTCTTAAGACACTAGAAGATCATGGGATATTGAATAAAAAGGTATTCCCGGAGGTTCCCCCTCGTGTGGAATATACGTTAACAGACAAAGGAAAACAATTGGAAGGTATTTTCATTGAATTAAAGAGATTTGGATTAAATTTATAAAAAATTAAAATAAGTCATTCTTTAAATTTTGGTAAGTTAATTATGAATCATATCAGAGCATTTTTATTTTTAAATCTATTTCTCAGGCTATGAACTATACAAACTACGCTATCACCGCATATTGATAGTAAAGTAAAGCTATTTTAGCCTTACACCTCCGAATTTTGTTACTTAGGGTCACTCCTATCCCAAGTGACCCTTTTTATTTTTTTCCTTAAAGTGTTCATTAACACTTGTTTAAATTTATTTAAATGAACCTAGGCTGCTTCACTTTTGTCTTTTATTAGATTTTGCAAGATCATAATCAACACCTTTTTTAAATACTTTTTAAAAATTCAGAGTATCAAATTTATTACTTGTCGCTTCTTTCAATCCTTTAGTAATCTTTTCTCAGTCAATTCAACAATATAAAAAAAGTTATCCATTGGTTCTATATAATGTGTAAAAAAGAGTCGAACATACAAATTTGTATGTTCGACTCTTCAAGTATTCCCGTTTTACTGAGCAATTTTTTCTCTCGTACCAACTATTCTAAAGCCCATCTTTCTATGTAATTGAATACTTGAGGTATTTATTGCAAAAATAAATGATTGAAGTGTCCAAAAGCCCTCCTTTTCACTCTCCTCAATTAGTGTTCGAAACAGCTTCGAGGCAATCCCTTTCCCTTTACTATCACTTGATATATAAACACTTACTTCTCCAACTCCAGAATATACTGCTCGGGTAGATACAGGTGAAATTGCAATCCAACCGACTATTCTATTTTTGACTTCTGCCACACAGCGTAAAGTAACATGATGCCCTTCATCCCGTACTCGTTCGCTTGGTACATTTGTTTCGAAGGTTGCCATTCCTGTTTCGATTCCTTCTTTATAAATCTTTAATACCTCTGCTAAATCTTTTTGCTCCATATTACGAATGAATACTGCGTCCATTCATTTCCCCCCTTGTTATGTTCAAAAAGGACTGCTAGCTTTCGCTAACAGTCAAGTAATTAAACGTTATAGATTTTCCATATCGGACTTACCTCATTTTATATTTGTACTAGTTATGCTTCTTTTTTCTTATCCCAAATGACATATATAATAAATGCTATAGGTCCAGTTAAAAAAACACCAATTAACCATATTAGAAAATGTTGCTTACTAATTTTATTTTTCAGATATTCAAGTGTAAAATATGAAAGTATTAAAATAATTAACAAATATATTCCCACTATAAATAGCTGATCAAACAAACATATCCCCCATTCCAATTAACAACATGTATTTGATTGATTGACAAGATTTATACTACATACGCCTGTTTCTGGCAATTCCAATTCCACACGTTTTGAGGCTTCTTCATCGCCAGATAAATAAGCTGTTATTGAACGGACTTGTTCATAGCCTGTTGCCATTAAAAATGTTGGTGCGCGTCCATAACTTTTTGCACCGACAATATAGAAGTCCTTTTCTGGTTGTCGTAGTATCTCTTCTCCATGCGCTCGAACTGTTCCACAACTATGCTCATTAGGATCAATTAGTGGTGCTAATGCTTGCACACTCTCTGTTACATTATCAATGGAAAGACGTAGTTCGCTGTTTATTGCAAAATCTGGTCTATTTCCTGCATTTACAATGAGCTCATCGAATCCTGTTAATACTTTCTGTTCTCCATTTAAAGTACCAACAATATTTATTTTTCCATCTTTTTTCACCATTGAAATATAGAATGGTGTAATCACTTCAATCTTACCTGCATCTACTAATTCATGAATACGTATACCTAGAGCACCACGTGCTTTCAAGGCATCTTTTTCTTCCCCACCATATACTTCTTCAGCAGATTTCTTGCGCATAATCCAAACCAGTTTCGTTGAAGGACTCTCTTTTTGTAATTCAGCCAAAGATAATAAGGTATTGATAGCTGAATGACCGCCGCCAATAACAGCAATTTTCTTATTTGCATATCTTGTAGTGTTCATTTTTATATCTGGAATTCCATACTCAATGTGTTCAGCTAATACTTTTTCAGTTTGTAGCCAAACACCTGTAGAGTTTGCTGGGTTTGGGTTCCCCCATGTACCTGTTGCATCAATAACAGCTTTAGCCTCAATGACATGTGTGTCGTTTTCCGCTTCAATATATACCTTATAGGACTGATTTAAGCGATTTTTTGATTTCATCTTATCATTCAATTGACGTGAAACTCCCACTACTTTTGAGTTTAATTGAATGAAAGGTTTTATTTGTGCTATCTCTGCTAAAGGCTTTAAATAGAGATCAATTAACTCATGCCCAGTCGGTAATGTTTCTAAGTTAGGTTCTTGCCAATCAGCTTCCTCAAGTAAAGCTTTGGCAGCTTTATTGATGTTATATCGCCATGGAGAAAATAGTGTAACATGACCCCAAGTGCGAATATTATGAGCTACTTCATTCCCAGCCTCTAGTAAAATAAAGGACTGATTTTGTTCTACTAAATGAGCAGCTGCAGCTAAACCGACTGGACCAGCACCAATTATTACGATAGGTAAATTCTTATTTAAAATATTAAAAATCTTTTGTACCTCGATATCTTTAGCAGTAGAACAGCAAGAACCATTTTGTTTAATTATGTTAAGTGTTTTCATATAAAATCCTTCTCCTCTATAAATCTTTAATATAAGCATTTTCTTATATAT